>NZ_JABXEM010000519.1:0-2089 GCF_013372595.1 Myxococcus sp. AM011 | reverse complement strand
CCCCCTCCGCTCCGCTCACTCCGAGCCGCACCTCCCACGCTCCCTCCGAGCGGGAGGTGGACGCGTTCTGCGTGCAGTACGCGCCGCGCGCGCCGGGCAACCCCGCGGTGCGGGACTTGTACCGGCTGTTGCGCGACGTGCCCGAGGACGGCCTGGAGTCGAGGCTCGACTGGGTGGAGCGCTGGATGGCGTGGTTGCGCGAGCGCATCTCCGCCCACGCGCTGGTGGACGCCGCCGAACCCGAAGCGCCCCCCGCCGACACCCGCCTGACGCTGATGATTCGCATCATGGAGGGCGAGCCCGCGATGCGCGCCGCGGTGACGCGGCTGGTGTCCGCCGTGTGCGATGGCAGTCGGGGGCTGAAGCTCTTCGCGCAGGTGGGCCTGCCCGCGGGCCAGGGCTTCCTGTCGGAGGTCTCCGACCGGCTGGCCCGCACGCTGCTCCCCTCCCCGCCGGAGCCCGGCAAGCTGTCGGAGCTGCTCTTGCGCCTGTTCCCGGTGCCGGAGGACGCGGTGTGGCTGGCGCTGCTGTCGCCCGCGCTGCTGACGAAGCTGGCGACGCTGGTGGGCGAGCCCCTGCCCCCGGCTCCGGTGCCCGCCGCCCGCGTGCGCTCCGACCTGATGGACGCGTTGATGCTGCTGGCGGTGCAGACGGCGGCGCTGGGGACCATGGAAGACGTGAGGGACCGCGCCCCGGAGACGTCCTTTCGCGCCTCGCCCTTCCTGCGGCTGCGGATGGTGTGCGACGCGGTGCTCGCGCGCGACGCGGCCTCCGACACGCTGAGAGACCTGGCCACGTGCGTGGACGACTGCCGCCTCGTCGTGGTCAGCGTGTCGCGACACCTGGAGGCCTCGGGCGTCAGCGTGGACCTGGTGTACCGGCTGGAGCGCATCCGCCGGAGCCTGGAGCGCATGGAGGCCATCGCCCGGGTGCTGGGCGCGCCCCGGGGTGAGCCGCGCTGGCGCGAGGCGCTGGGGCTGCTGTCGGACCTCTTGCGGCGCGCGCACGCGGACCGCTCCGTGGGAGAGCTGGTGCGCCGCAACGCGCGGATGCTGGCGCGCAAAATCATCGAGCGCGCGGGCCACTCCGGCGAGCACTACATCACCAGCACGCGCGCCGAGTTCCACGCCATGGTGCACTCGGCGGCGGGCGGCGGGCTGGTGACGGCCGTCGCGGTGGCCAGCAAGTTCGCCCTCACCGCGCTGGCGCTCGCGCCGTTCTTCTCGTGGCTGGCGGTGGGCCTCAACTACGCGGTGGCCTTCCTGCTCATCCAGGTGCTGGGCTTCACGCTGGCCACCAAGCAGCCCTCCGTCACGGCGGCCACGCTGGCGGGCGCGGTGGGCGAGGGTGCCCGGGGAGACCGGCTGTCGAGCCTGGTGGACATCATCCCGCGCATCACCCGCTCGCAGCTGGCCGCCTTCACCGGCAACCTGGGCTGCGTGCTGCCCGCCGCGGTGGCCCTGGCCCTGGCGTGGCAGGCCGCGCGGGGCACGCCCTTCCTCTCCCCCGCCAAGGCCCAGGCCACGGTGGACTCCATGCACCCGTGGAAGAGCGGCTCGCTCCCGTACGCGGCCCTCACCGGGGTGCTGCTGTGGCTGTCCAGCGTGGCGGGTGGGTGGCTGGAGAACTTCGTGGTGTACCGGCGGCTGCCGGAAGCCCTGGCCCACCACCGCGTGCTGCGGCGCGTGCTGGGCGTGGGCGGCGCGCAGCGGCTCGCGGACGGGCTGGTGCACATGGCCTCGGGCGTGGGCGCCAGCGTGACACTGGGCTTCCTCCTGGCGCTGATGAACGTGCTCGGGCGCTTCTTCGGGTTGCCCCTGGACATCCGCCACGTCACCTTCGCGCTCGGCTCGATGGCCATGGCCGGCGGCGCGCTCGGCCCCCAGGCGGTGCTCCAGCCCGACTTCCTCATGGCCCTGGTGGGCGTGGGGCTCATCGGAGTCATCAACTTCACCGTGTCGTTCTCGCTGGCCCTGGGCGTGGCCGTACGAGCCCGCGACGTGCCCGTGGGGGAGGCCCTGCCCTTCCTGCGCGCGGTGGGGGCCCGCTTCCTCGCCGACCCCCGCTCGTTCTTCCTGCCCCCCCGGGC
>NZ_JABXEM010000518.1:0-2125 GCF_013372595.1 Myxococcus sp. AM011 | reverse complement strand
GGGACTCGAGGCGCCTCTTTCGTGCCCGGTAGCCCGCGCCTGGCTTTCAGGGCACCCGCAGCACCACCTTGCCCACCGTCGCGCGTGACTCGAGCTGCTGGTGCGCCCGCACCGCCTCTCCCAGCCCCACCACCAAGCCCAGCGTCACCCGCAGCTGCCCTTTCCCCAATGCCTGGCCCAGGGCCTCTCGCGCCTGGCGCTGCAGGGCCGGTGGGTGCGGCGTGCGCAGCCCCGCGGCTTTCCCTTGCGACTGGCCCAGAGTCAGCGCGGGTAGAACTGCTCGATGGTGATTTCCTCGGCCAATGCATGGAGCGGAGCACCAAAGCTCGTGACGGTCGTGAACCACTGGGTGGCGATTCCGTCGACCTCGAAAGTCAGCGGAATCAGAACGGCCCCTCCGCGACCAGGCATTGAAGGGGGAATCGCACGGGCTCCGGGGAGGTCGAGCACTCGCTTCAGCACCCGTGAGACCTCGGAGCGTGGACCGCGCAGACGTGCGTTCTCCCGGAGCCGCTGGAGGAGATAGCCAGCCACCTCGTCCCAGTTCCCTATCGCCGAGCGGACGGGGCCCGGAGCAAAGACCAGGTCCATCAGGTTGATTCGCCCAAGGGCGTCCCGCTCCTGTCCCATCATCGTGAGCGCCCCGGCGTTGGCGTCGAGCACCGTGGACGCGGCGTCGAGGACGAGCGCGGGGTATGGGTCGTGTGCTCTGAGAATTATCGCAGCGGCCTGGCGGATTTCCCTCAGCTCCTCACTGTTCCAATCACTCTCACCAAACACTGGCGCGTAACCCGCGGCGACGAGCAATGCGTTGCGCTCGCGCAGACCCAGCGTCAGCGCCCCCGCCAGTCGGATGACCATGTCTTGGCTGGGGGCACTCCGGCCTGACTCGATGAACGCCAGGTGCCGGGGAGAGACCTCGGCGTCGAGTGCGAGCAGCAGAGCGCGTGCTGAGTCGGTGCATGCGGCCGGGCGGCACGCCCACGCCGCGCGCCAGGCTGCGTACCGGGAGCGACGCAGGAAAGTGACGCATCAGGCTCCCGCGCCAGTAGCCCTGGAGGCGACGGTGCGGTCCGCGCCGGCCCAGGCCTCCACGCAGGAGGCCGCGAAGCCGAGCGCAGCGAGGCCACCCGCGTATGCATCACCGTCCTCTCCCGCCTGCACGTCCTGTGGGCGCCCCAGTCCCTTCCTCCGCCACACCACCCTGGCGCGCACGAGAGTGGGCCCACGTTGGCGACGCGTCCTTGCGTGAGGAGGTGCGCGGATGATTGCCCGGAGGTACGCGCCCGCATCCGCCGGCTGCACTACGCGGAGCACTGGCCGGTGGGCACCATCGCCACGCAGCTGGGCCTGCACCATGACACCGTGGAGGCGGCTCTCGAGGAGACGCAGGTGGCCCCTGTCGACACCCGCACGGCGAAGCCCACGTGCTGGGCCCCTACACGGACTTCATCGACGCCACGCTCAAGGCCCACCCGCGCCTGAGGGCCACGCGCCTGTTGCACATGGTGAAGGCCCGGGGCTACCCGGGCGGCTACGAGCAGGTGAAGCGCTACGTGCGGCGGGTGCGCCCGGGGCCCCAGGCCGAGGCCTTCCTGCGCCGCTGCACCCTGCCGGGGGAAGAGGCCCAGGTGGACTGGGGCAGCTTCGGCAAGGTGCAGGTGGGGCGGGCCACCCGGACGCTCTCCTGCTTCGTGCTGGTGCTGGGCCACTCGCGTGCCATGTACGCCAGATTCTTCCTGGGGCAGACGATGGAGTGCTTCCTTCAGGGCCACGTCCAGGCCTTCGAGGCGCTGGGGGGCGTGCCTCGCAGCCTCCTCTACGACACCCTGAAGTCCGTCGTGCTGGAGCGGGCCGGAGACGCCATTCGATTCCACCCCCGCGTGCTGGAGGCCGCCGGGCATTACCACTTCGCCCCCAAACCCTGCGCCCCCTACCGCGGCAACGAGAAGGGCAAGGTGGAGCGCACCATCCGCTACCTGCGCGACTCCTTCTTCGCCGCGCGCAGCTTCCATGGCCTCGACGACCTCAACCGGCAGCTGACGCGCTGGGTGGACGAGGTGGCCCACCCGCGTCGGGTGCCCGGCGACGCCTCGGGCCGCACGGTGGCCGAGGCCCTCGAAGA
>NZ_JABXEM010000517.1:0-2145 GCF_013372595.1 Myxococcus sp. AM011 | reverse complement strand
GTGGTGAGGAGGGCCTCGCCCACGCGGTTGTCGGGCCGCACGAGCAGCACCTTCCGGGGGACGGGGAGGGAACTTCCAGGACGGAGCCGGCGGCCGGGGCGCCAGAACAGCAGGGACGCCACGAGTGCCAGCGCCAGCTTCGCCCACAACTCGAGCCGCTTGTGCCAGACCATCGCGGCGCGGACCCTACACAGAACTGAAAGGGGTGCAAGCACGCTGCTTGACCTGCGGACGGAAAGCCCCTAGCAACCGCCCAATGCTGAAGAGCATGACCGGGTTTGGCGCGGGCCGTGCGCGCGTGGGGGACGAAGAGGTCTCCGTGGAGTTGCGCTCCCTCAATCACAAATTCTGCGAGGTGAAGGCGAGACTGCCTCGCGAACTCGCGTCGCTGGAGCCGAGCGTCACGAAGCAGGTGAAGGACCGGCTGGCCCGTGGCTCAGTGGAACTGCTGGTGAAGCGGCAGTCCTCCACCGCGACGGGGACGGTGCCCACGGTGGACCTGAACCTGGCGCGCGAGTACCTGCGCACCTTCCGCGAACTGGCCAAGGAGCTGGGCCTCCCGGCCGACGTGGCCTGGTCCCAGGTGGCCAACCAGCAGGGCGTCGTGCGCCTGGAAGAGAAGGGCGTGAATCTGGAGTCGGCGACGCCCGCGGTGACGGAGGCGTTGGACCAGGCGCTCGGGGCCCTGGAGAAGATGAGGCTCGTCGAGGGCGAGGCGATCTACGCCGACCTGGACGCGCGACTGAAGTTGCTCGAGGGCTGGAGCCGCGAAGTGGCCCACCTCGCTCCCCGCGCGGTGCAGGACTACCAGCAGCGGCTCACGGAGCGGGTGGCGGAGCTGGCGCGTGGCGTCGCGGTGGACCCGCAGCGGCTGGCGCAGGAAGTGGTGCTCTTCGCCGAGCGCACGGACATCGCCGAGGAAGTCACCCGACTGGCGAGCCACCTGGAGCAGTTCCGCGCGCTCATGGTGAGCACCGAGCCCGCGGGCCGTCGCATGGATTTTCTCGTGCAGGAGATGCACCGCGAGGTGAACACGACCGGTTCCAAGAGCCAGCACACGGAGATCTCCGTGCGCGTGGTCTCGATGAAGGCCGAAGTCGAGCGCATCCGCGAACAGGTGCAGAACGTCGAATGAGCGAACCCACCATCCTTCAGCCCGGTCTGCTGCTCGTCCTCTCCGCGCCCTCCGGGGCGGGGAAGACCACCCTTGCCCATCGGCTCCTCAAGGAGACGCCGCAGGCGAACTTCTCCATCAGCGTCACGACGCGCCGCCCTCGGGGCAAGGAGCAGGAAGGGGTCGATTACGAGTTCGTGGACGTCGCCACCTTCCAGGCGAAAATCGAACGCGGCGAGTTCGTGGAGTGGGCGGAGGTTCACGGCCACTTCTACGGCAGCCCCCAGTCGACGGTGGATACCGCTCGCGCCCGTCGGGGCGTGGCCATCTTCGACATCGACGTGCAGGGTGGCCAGGCCATCAAGCGCAAGCACCCCGACGCGGTCACCATCTTCGTGCTCCCGCCCTCCATGGATGAGCTGGAGCGGCGGCTGCGGGACAGGCAGACGGACTCGGATGAGACCATCCGGCGTCGGATGCTGGCGGCCCGCTCGGAGATGGAGCGGGGAATCGCCTCCTACGACTACATCGTCGTGAACGACGACTTCGAGCGCGCGTACAGCGAGCTGCGCGCGGTGGTGGTGGCCGAGGGCTGCCGTCGGGGCCGGGTGGACGTCTCGAGGTTGAAGCTGGGTGTGGGGAGCTGAGGGCAGGGGAGGGGGGCAAAGAGGGCGCTGAAGTGACAATCAGCAAACTTCTTGCGCCGTCCCGCTGCTTGGTGGATAAGCCGCCCACCTCACGGCGAGGCGCGGGTGGCCCAAAGCCCTCCACGACAAGCAGGCAGCCGTGATTTCCGTCAGCAACAGGTGCGGAATCAGCGCCCACGGCGCTGGGGTTCTCTGAACCACGTAGAATAGGACCGTCGGTCCCTGGAGGACTCCCTACATGGGGCCTTCGTGGGACTTCGAGTGTCCGGAGCAGCTCGTGACAACGAGTTGACATTCTCCGGACCGCTCCATAGATGGTCAGCCAGCAGGAAGTGGTCCGGTGGGCGTCGCGGTGGTGGGGTTGGAGGTCGTCTCGTGCGAGAC
>NZ_JABXEM010000516.1:0-2219 GCF_013372595.1 Myxococcus sp. AM011 | reverse complement strand
GCCATGGCGCGAGTGATTGCCTCTTGGTTGCCGCGCTGCCCCACCTGCCACCGCACCAACCCCCACCGCGACTCACGTCGCCTGCTCGGCCTCCCCGTCCACCCATCGGGCCCCTGACGCAGTAGTGCTAGGCACCCTCGCCCGAAATGGCACGGTACCCAAGGCAGCCCTCTCGAAGGATGAACGTAGAGGTGCTCGGGTGGCTGGCAAGAACAAGGTCCTGGTCAACGGGATGACCGTGGTCACCGCGAAGAGTGGCGGCAGGGTCATGGGCATGCCCGACTTCTGCCAGGTCCCGACTCCCGCGGGACCTCAGTTGACCCCGTTCACCAATACGGCCGAGGCCAGCGACCTGGCGAAGGGTTCGACCAGCGTCACCATTGGCGACGCTCCGGTGTGCCTTTCCAACTCCTCGCTAGCATCTTCCACTGGCAACGAGGCGGGGACCCTGGGTGGCGTTGCGTCGGGCACCAACAAGGGTGCGGCCCAGCCTGTGAACTTCTCATTCGATGTTCGCATCAATGGTGCAAACGTCGTTCGGAACTTTGACCTCTTCACCCTCAACGACAGGAACGTCCCGCCCTTTCCGATAGTCCAAGACGTTGCGAGCGTCCCATCCCCCGGACAAGCGGCTGATCCTGACTTGCCGAAATGCCCGCACTGCCAGGCAACAACCCATCCAGGCGTCACCCCGAAGATGGGCAAGAACATCGGCAACTCCCGGACGCTCGGCAAGAACATCTTCAAAGGGGGTTCAAAGCATGCTCATCCCTGGTACACGGGTGAGTCATCACTTCAAGCCCATCACATCATCTGCTGCGAAGCGATGAACACCGTCACCTGGGCGAAGCTCTGCCGACTCTTTGGCTATGACATCGACCGCAAGCAGAATGGGGTCATGCTGCCGGCTCGGATGAATGTGGCGTGTCAGGTGATGGCGCCACTCCACCGCTCCAACCACTCTCTCGGCATGGTCGATGGCAGCGCCGACCTCGCCTATGTCGGCGCGGTCAAGAAGATGCTCATCCGCTACGAGAGCAAAGCCGCGCGCGGGGCCTACTGCAAGGAACCCACGAAGCTCGCCGAGCAACTCGATGCGACCAGTGCCGAGATTCTGAAGAAGGTGGCTGCATTCGAGTGGGCGCTGACCGCCGACGGGCGAGACTACGCGCCCAGTGGCGTCGGCTGTGGGGACGCCACCAGTATTCCGGCCAAGGAGGCGCGAAGAGCGTGCAGCAGGGGCCGGCGCCACGACATCCGACACCCCAGTCAAAGGCACGTCTTGACGTCGCGCACGCTATCTCCCGGAGGATGAACCCCGATGCAAGGCGACTACTTCGTCATCAGCCGCGCGAACACCCCCGCCCACCCGTTACTCGAGTGGGACCAGGACCCGTGGGAGTTCCGTCGGGGGACTCCCGTTGCCGCGACGCAGCCCGTCCGGTTGAGACTGGGCGATCCGGTGCCCGCTTCTCCTTCCATGGTGGACCATCACAGCCTGCCGGACCCTGTCTTCTCTGGCCGCGTGAAGGAGGTCCTGGAACGTCTCGCGATTTCCGGCTCACAGCTCGTGCCGGCGGATGTCCGCATGCCGAGCGGCGCCGTGCTCCGCTACTGGCTCCTGCACACCCATCAAGAGATTGCGTGCATGGACCGCGGCCTGTCGCGGTTCTCCATCGACCCCGATGGCGAGGTGCTGGGAATCGAGAAGCTCGTCCTCGATTCGAATGTGTTGAGGGCCGTCCCGGAGAGAGCGCGCCTGGTCTTCGCCCTGAAGGAAGACCTCGGCGTGCGGCTCTTTCACCGCTCTGTCGTCGAGGCGGTGCTGGGTGTCCAGCCACCACCGGAGGGCGTCCGCTTCTTCCCTGTGGCGGACTGGGATGACTCAGCCGACTTCCGGCCTTGAGCCTGCTCCATGGAGGCGAGCCCCACGAAAGAGGCCCTCACCCTCAGGCCCCGCCGCGCTTCAGCCGCTCCACGTAGTCCGCGGGCAACCCCGCCGCCTGTGCGCCCCGCACGAGCGCCTCCACGAAGCGAGGGCTCACCGGGCCGTCCTGCGCCGCGCGCCTCGGGTTGGTGACGAAGGCCGTGGCCTCCACCTCCTGCCCGTCCACGAGCACCTTCACCGTGCGCTCCACGCACATGCCCGTCACGAAGCCTTCCTTGTGCTGGACGATGGGCCAGTCCTGGCCCTGGATCTCGAAGAGGCGCCCGAACAC
>NZ_JABXEM010000515.1:0-2229 GCF_013372595.1 Myxococcus sp. AM011 | reverse complement strand
GATTGAGTCCATGACCAACCCTGGCCGCGACAGTAGCGCAGGCGGACTCGACGGCGCTCGCGGAAGAGCGGTTCCACGGCTCGGAGCCACGCGTCTATCTGAACATCGGCGAGGCGTTCTCAGCCGCACCTCCAGCACCAGCACGGCCGCCGTCACCACCACCAGCGCCAGCCCCAGCAGCGCCGCGTAGGTCCGGTCATACGCGCCCTCGTACTGGACGTAGATGGCTCGCGAGAAGGCGTCGTACTGGAGCAGCGCCACCGCGCCGAAGTCCGACAACACATACAGCCCGACGAGCAGCGCGCCCGACACAAAGGCCGGTCGCAACAGCGGCGCCGTCACCTTCCAGAAGGCCCGCGTCGGACTCATGCCCAGACTGCGCGCACCCTCCAGCCAGGCGGGGTCCTGCGAGAGCAAGCCCGCGCGCAACGCGAGGAAGAGATACGGATACGTGGACACCGTCAGCGCCAGGAGCGCTCCGGGAAAGCCATACACCGAGGGCACCGGCAACCCCCAGCGCGACAGCGGCTCCTCCAGTACGCCCCCGGTGCCGAACGTCGCCAGCAGCACGTAGCCGCTGACGAAGGTGGGCACCGCGAGCGGCACGCACAAGAGCACCGTCCAGCCACGTCGTCCCGGGAGGTCCGTGCGCGTGGTGAGCCACGCCAGCGGCAGGGCCACGAGGGCGGCACAGACAGTCACCGCCACCGCGAGCCCCAGCGTGCGCCACAACAGGCCCCACGTCTTGTCTCGCCAGAGCAGGGCCCACGCGTCCGCATCGGCTTCCGCCGCGCGAACGCCCAGGTACACCGCTGGCAACACCGCGAGCGCGGCGACCACCAGTCCCGACACCAACAACCACCCCGGAGGACGACGCGTCACTTCGCTGACCTCAGAGGACGCCGGTGTCCTGGAGCAGCTTCACCGTGCCGCGCAGGTCATCGAGCTTGGACAGGTCCAGGTCCGGCGAGCCCACCTTCGCGAGCGTCGGCAGCGCCTCCGCCGTCTTCACGCCCTTCACCAGCGGGTACTCGTACGTCTCCTGGGAGAAGTACGTCTGCGATTCCGCCTCCAGCAGGAACGCGGCGAACTTCTGTGCCGACTCCACCTGCTTCGACCCCTGGAGGATGCCCACGCCCGCCACGTTCACCAGCGCGCCCGGGTCCCCCGCCGCGACGAAGTAGTTGGCCACCGGCAGCTCCGCGTTGCTCTTCTTCGCGGCGTACAGGTAGTAGTGGTTGACGAAGCCCGCATCGATTTCACCGCGCCCCAGCGCCTCCACGACGGCCGCGTTGTTCTTGTAGACGCGCGGCTCGTTGGCCTGCACGCCCTTGAGCCACGCCGTCGCCGCCTCGTCGCCCTTGAGCAGCCGCAGCGCGGTGACGAACGCCTGGAAGGACGCGTTGGTGGGCGCCCAGCCCAGCCGGCCCTTCCACTTCGCATCCGTGAAGCCGAGGATGCTCTTGGGCAGGTCCGCCGGCTTCACCTTCTTCGCATTGTAGGCCACGACACGCGCACGGCCGCTGGCGCCCACCCACAGCCCCGTCGGCGAGCGGAAGCGCGCGTCCACCTTGTCCAGCGTCGCCTTGGGCAGCGCCTGGAGCCGGCCCGCGTTGCCCAGCGCGCCGAGCGCCCCCGCGTCCTGCGCGAAGAACACGTCCGCCGGAGTCTTGTCACCTTCCTCCAGCAGCGTGGCGGCGAGCTGCGGCGTCTCGCCGTAGCGCACCTTCACCTCGATGCCGGTCTTCTCGGTGAACTTCTTGAGCAGCGGTCCCACCAGCTTCTCGTTGCGGCCGGAGTAGACGGTGAGCGGCTCCGCCGCCAGCGCGGTGGAGGCCACGGACAACAGCAGGGTCAGGAGGAGTTTGCGCATCATGGCGCGGCACCCTAACGGACACGCCCGCACGGTTCCACCCGTTGCGCGCTCCTGCGGGCAGCTCTCTTCGTCCGTGAGGTCGTTCTCAGGAAGGCCGCCCTGGCCATCGGTGTTGCGTGCAGGGACTGTCGAAGCGCGAACATCGACATTGAACCGCGCGCGGCATCAGACAGTTCCCAGGACGTCAGGTTAATCTGCCGCGCGGTGCTTCTCGACGTCTTGGAGGTTCATCCCATGCATCGTCTGTACACCTCGGTCTGTGTCGCCGCGTTGCTGCTCGCAGCCCCATCGTTCGCACAGGCCTCGACGGCGCCCGCCGCGAAGCCGCAAGCGCCCACGAGTCCACCCACCCC
>NZ_JABXEM010000514.1:0-2247 GCF_013372595.1 Myxococcus sp. AM011 | reverse complement strand
CCTTCCAGGCGCGGCCCTGGGGGTCCGTCACCTGCCAGCCCCGGTAGTCGCCGGAAACGTGCCCGCCCACCGCGCCCTGAATCGCGTGGGCCAGCTTCTGGCGACTGGCGCCAACCGTCTCAATCTCAATTCCAAACCGGAGCGTCTTCATGGAGTTTGCCTCTCGCATTCGCGCGGGGCTGTGGCGCCCGTCGCGAAACACATACACGCTCTTGTGTGCGAATGAGACAAGTCCTCTTCGGCGTCTGGTTGGGTGGGTTTCGGGTGTCTGGGATAGTTGCGAGAATTCGCGGGGTTTGCGCCGGGCGCCTGTGAATGGGTGCGGCCAGTCTGCCTGGATTGGCGGCGGTAGGCGGAATTCCAGCGTGTGTGATTGTCTCGCCGGCAGGGCGGTGGGGATTGGCGGCATAGCCCGGAGCGGACTGCCACTGCCTCTCCCGCTGATTCAGCCGGAAGCGCCTCTCACCTGCGCAGGGCTCCTGGTGTGCGCGCGCCGCATGCCGAGGGGCTCAGGAGGGGGCAGCCCACGAGGCTCTTGAGCATCGCCATCGCCCGCTCCGCTTCCTCCGGTGTTCCCTCTGCAAGCTCCACGTACACGAAGCCCCCGGAGTACATGAGTATGTCTGGGAGCAGCTCAATGCGTACATTCCAGCACTCTCGCTCCGAGGTTGCCATCTCAACATCGGCGTAGATGCGATGGAGGGCGGCGTTCAGCGTGCGCTGGCGTATCTCCCTCGGGAATCGCACCTCGATGTACGGCTGGGGAATCCCATAGCGCGCGGTGCGCTGTCCCACCATCATCAGTTGCTGGCTCGTCGTGGCCATCGTTATCCTCGCGTTTCGTAGGGATGTCGCCCCGTTGTGAAAGACATACGCGCTCTTGTTGATGCGTTATGCAAGTCGAGTCTTGAGGGGCGGCGCCTGTAGGCAGTGAGTCCGCGAGCATGGACGGCTTTCGTATGGCCGGGAACCCGCGCGGTGCTGCGGCGCGGATTCCCGCCGTCCTCTCCTTCAGCCCAGCAGTATGTTGAGGAGCGCCATGCCCCGCATGGCCTCGGCCTCGTCGCCTTCGGCCAGCTCCAGGTAGATGCGGCCGTGGTTCGGCTCCGAGAGGCGTTCGGACTGCACAATCCACCGCTCGCTGTTGGGGGTGTTCAGCTCCAGGCTGGCGGCGAAGGTGTGGAGCAGCGCGCTCACCTGCCGGTGGGTGGCGCCGGGCTGAAGGAAGATGTCCAGTTGCGGCTGGGCCGTGCCGTACCGGCTCTTGCCGAGGGTCAGCGTCAATACGGTGTTGCTGAAATCAACAACCTTGACCGGGACGATGAAGGTAGGGATGGCCGTGGCGCTCATAGTCGATATTCCTGCGGAGTCGCGCGGTGCTTTGTTGCCCGTCGCGAAAGGCATACACGCTCTTGCGGGTGGGTGTATCAAGTCCTCTCTGCTGTCTTTGGGGTGTATGTGCTGTCCGGGGCGTTGGCGTTCGGGCCGGGACGCTGTTCCTGATGGAGCACGTGGCTGGCGGGGAGGCAGGGCGTGCGCGCTCGGGCCCTATTTCGGCCTGCTCGCGTGGCTTGCCGGACGCGCCTGTCGCAGTCCGGCAAGGCCCTCGAATGGAGAGGGGCTGCGGCTAGGGCGCCCTCTTGGAGGCAGGGGCGGGCTTCGTGCCCTCCCGCTCGGCTTGAATCTTCATCAGCTTGTCGATAATCTCCGACTTCCTGGTTTCCCCCAGGTAGGGGAAACTGTTTCCGGTGTCGATGACATAGCGGCGCAGTTTTTTGACGGTCATTGCTTCCAATTCGCTGCGTGTCTTCATGTTGTTCCCTTGGGGACTGCGTTGAAAGAGGGGCCGGTCGAAGGTCTCGGGCGGTGTTCCACTTCACGGCGATGTTGGCGCCCGCCTCGCGTGTGGACGGCGGGGCAGAGCGCGTCCGGGTTGGGGGCCTCTCGGCCTATTCGTTGTCCTGCTGGGGCGAGTGGGTACGGGCCTCACTCCTCCTCTTTTGGGGAGAAGCGCGCGGCGGCTTCGGTGGCGCCCATGGCCGTGAGTTCTCGGTGGACCGCGCGCTTGAAGAAACGAGTCCGGCTCGGGATGCCCGCGTCGCGCCAGGCCTTGTCCAGGGCCGCCAAGTCCTCCGCGTCGAAGGAGAGGGGGATGACGCGCTTGCCGTCCTCGCCCACCTTCACCTCGCGCTCGGGACGGGGGCCCACCGGCACGCGCCCGGCCTCCGCCTCCCGAATCTTCCACTT
>NZ_JABXEM010000513.1:0-2256 GCF_013372595.1 Myxococcus sp. AM011 | reverse complement strand
GCTCCTTGCGCATGCATCCACCGAGCACCAGCACCAGGCCCCCGAGGGCGGCGAGGAGGACGGGGCGCCGCATGCGGTTCACCAGAGGATGCTCTGCACCAGTTCGTCGATCTTCTCGCCCATGGCCTCCAGCCCGTTCTCCTTCGACAGGAAGCCGTCGGCGCCGACCTGCTCGGCCAGCTTGGACAGCTCCACGTCGGGGAGGCTGGAGAACAGGACGATGGGGATGTCCTGGGTGCCGTACTCGTTCTTCAACGTGCGGCAGATGTCGGTGCCCTTGGCCTCGGGCATGTGGATGTCCGTGAGGATGAGGTCCGGCCTCCACGTCTGGAGCGTCTTCTCGAACTCCATGAGCGTGGAGGTGGCGACGACCTCGTAGCCGCGTGCTTCCAGCACGGCCTTCTCCATGGCGAGCGTGATTTCGCTGTCGTCAATCAGGAGGATTCTTCGCTTCTCGGACACGTCGACCTTCCTTGGGCTCCGTTTCTATCCTACCCCCACCCGGTGCACCAATGCCTTTCCCACGGGGTAAGACGGGGTGGTGTCTCGGACGTCCCCCTCCCGGTGGTCCGGCCGGGGGAGCGGGCCTGACTTCTTCCGGCAAAGCCACCGAAAAGGAGTATGGAGGGCGCCATGATGCACCGAGACCGCCGACGAGCCTGGACGGCCCTTCTCCTGGTGGGGAGTCTCCTCTGGACGCTGCCCGTCGCGGCGCTCAATTCGGGCCTGGGCCCGCCCTCGGCCCCCGTGGACCGGCTGTCCCCCCATTCCACCACCCAGGGGTTCCTGGCCGCGGCCCACCGGGGGGACTACGCCACGGCGGCGCACTACCTGGACCTGGACTTCATCCCCCGCGCCCAGCAGCCCGAGCGGGGCGCCCAGCTCGCCCGCCGGCTCAAGTTCGTCCTGGACCGCAAGCTCTCCATCGACCTGTCTCTCCTGAGCAAGGCCCCGGAGGGTGACCCGGCCGACCCCCGCTTCGACCAGTTGGGCGTCATCCCCCTGGAAGGCGCCAACGTGTCCATCCGCGTCCAGCGGGTGGCCCAGGACGGCGGCCTGGTCTGGGTGTTCAGCGAGTCCACCGTGCGGATGGTGGACCCCCTCTTCGAGACGTACGGCCCCCGCGTGGCGGAGTGGCTGCCGCCCTTCTTCTTCTCCGGCACGGTGTTCGGTCTGGAGCCCTGGCAGTGGCTGGGCCTGCTGGTGACGCTCCTGGGCTCGGTGGGGCTGGCCCTGCTCCTGGAGCGGCTGACGCTCGGGTT
This sequence comes from Myxococcus sp. AM011, assembly GCF_013372595.1. Lineage (NCBI taxonomy): Bacteria > Pseudomonadati > Myxococcota > Myxococcia > Myxococcales > Myxococcaceae > Myxococcus > Myxococcus sp. AM011. The sequence continues at coordinate 994 of NZ_JABXEM010000513.1, read as the reverse complement.
CGGCCTGCGGCTGGCGAAGTGGACGCACGTCACGCTGGATGACCAGCTGGTGGCGGCGGGGCGGGGGCCGTTGCGGCTGCCTTACTTCGCCATCCTCCTGGCGGTGGGCACGTCGCTCCTGCTGCTGCCGCGCCCGGTGCAGACGCTGTTCAACCGGTTGAGCTACTCGCTCATCATCATCGCGGTGGCGTGGTTCATCCTGCGTTTCCTGCGGGTGTTCGCCAACTTCGTGCAGAACCGCGTGTCGGCCGATCTGCGTGACGCGGGCCGGGCCCGCTCGCTGCGCACCCAGTTCGCGGTGCTGCGCGCCGTCTTCGAGGCGGCGACGTACGTGGTGGCCGCCGCGCTGCTCTTGATGCAGTTCGAGGTGGTGCGCAACGTGGGCGTGTCGCTGCTCGCGTCCGCCGGAATCGCCGGTATCGTCATCGGCCTCGCGGCGCAGAAGTCCATCGCCACGCTGCTCGCCGGCATCCAGCTCTCCATCACCCAGCCGGTGCGCATCGGCGACCAGGTGGTGGTGGAGACCGAGTTCGGCACCGTGGAGGAAATCACCCTCACGTACGTGGTGCTGCGCGTCTGGGACCAGCGCCGCATGGTCATCCCGATTACGTACTTCCTGGACAAGCCCTTCCAGAACTGGAGCAAGTCCAGCACGGAGATGCTCGGCGCCGTCACCCTCCAGGTGGACTACTCCACGGACGTGGACGCGGTGCGCGGGGAGCTGCGGCGCATCGTCGAGCAGGACGCCAGGCACCTGTGGGACGGCCGGCTCCAGTCCGTCGTCGTGCTGGAGGCGCAGGACCGCACGCTCACCGTCCGCGCGCTCGTCAGCGCGGCCAACCCGGACAAGCTCTTTGATTTGCGCGCCCTCGTCCGTGAGAGGCTGGTCGGCTTCCTGCGGGCGCACCCCGAGTGGTTGCCCTTCACCCGCACGGAGTCCCGGCAGGCCCCCACCGCGCTGCCGCCCCCGGAGGCTCGGGACCCCCAGCCGGAT
>NZ_JABXEM010000512.1:0-2266 GCF_013372595.1 Myxococcus sp. AM011 | reverse complement strand
GAGACCTGCGCCATGCCGTCATCTGGCGCAAGACGAGCTTCGGTACCCAGAGCGAGGACGGCAGTCTCTTCGTCGCACGCATCCTCACCGCCGTGATGAGTCTCAGGAAGCAGGAGCGCAACGTGCTTATCTCACCGCCTCCGTCGAAGCTCAGCTCCACGGCACTCCCGCACCCTCACTGCTACCCGGCACGTAACCTCAGTTCACCTTTCCGCCGGCCTGCGCCGTGAACGGTTACGTCCACGGAAGCCGGAGCACCATCCGACCAGTGGTCGGCATTGTGCCGGCCAGGATTGAGCAGGACGCCTCCTTGCCTGCTCTGTAGCCCCTCGGTCACTATTCGAAACGTCCAAACTCCATGCGAAACCCGGGGAATTAGCGCGGCATATACGAATCGAAAAAATTCCAGGGTAAACTCAACCAGCACCAATGGATTCAATCGCATTGGCGACGACGCATCTGTGCGTGCTCGGTTAAGATACCATCCGAGAAAATCGGCTTCTGCGTATGCTCCAACCGTAAAAAGCCCATCGCGGTCGAGTGAGATACACCTACGTGGATCTTCGAGATACGCCAGACCTCCATTTCGCGTCTCAAGACTCCCCAACTGCCTGAGGTTGAATCCCATAGTTCGTAACGATTTTGGCCTTGCAAGTGCTCCACGGAGGCCGTCTTCTCCGTGAACATTGAGCAATGGGCCGGTTCTTTCCGAAGCGGGAGGAAGCGCCTGTAGAAAGTAAGTTGCGACGTTGCTCCACTTCATTTCACGAGTGAGCGTCCGTATATGTTCTTCCGCACGCTGAACAAGGCTCGCATGTTGCCGGGATTCTCGCTCGACCTGCGCCGCCTCTTCAACCTGGCGGGTTCCCTGCATTCGATGGTGTAGAGTTTCAGCCCGCATCCAGCTTGTGCGGTCCCCTACGCGCATTGGAACACCAAGCGCAATGACAGGCAAATCCTCTGCTCCCGACATACTCCTCAACACGAAGGGCTTACTGCTTCCTCTTTGCGATGGAATTTCAATAAGGAGCAGCCCATCCGAGACGGCGCGTGACTCTGGATACCATCTCATCCGAAGTCCCTGGACATCCGGGTACAGCTTCTCAAGCAGGATGCCGTTGTATCTGTCTGAGTTGACCAGTTTCTTTGGAATGGCCGTCACAGATGTTGCTTTTTCCTGGAGCTCATTCGGGTCTTTTGTGGCCTTGACGCCGATGAGGATGCATCCACCTGTGGCATTGGCGAATGCGGCAATATCTTTTACATATTCCCAACGACCTTTATCGGAATCAAGAAGGTAGGGCTCTTTCTTGAAGTCAAGCCACTCGCTCTCTGGTGTTCCGAGCAGTCGTTCAAAATCATTTGCATCAAGCGCAGCCACCAACTCTTCTCGTGAATGTACAGGCATGCGTAGAGCCTCCCAAACTTCGATCCACTTGGCAGGTGCGCCTCTCCCAGCGCGATGCTGAACATGGGCTTCTGGGGTGCCCTCGATCGGTCAGCGCTCGTTCTCTCCCACCTCGCCACGGGTCTCACGCGACAAATCGCGCAGCCACGCGCCCCACCGCGTCTCATCGGCCAGCGAAGCCAACACCTCCTGCTCCTGCCCGGCCAGATTCCAGGACACGGAACACAGCGAGTACGTCTGGGGTTGTGCCGCGCCCGTCAACAACCGCAGCACCGACATCCGCCGCTCCGCCGCCCCATACGTCTTCAGCTCGAAGTCCCCAGGCGCGACCTTCGCCAGCGACAGCGCATACCGGCACGCCTCCTCGAACCCGCCAATCCTGTCCACCAGGCCCACGTCCTTCGCGCGCAGCCCCGAGTACACCCGGCCCTCCGCGAGCGCGTGGATTTCCTCCTTCGTCCGCCCCCGCGCCTTCGCCACATGCCCCAGGAAGGACTGGTACATCTCCTCGATGTCCGCCTCCAGCGCCGCCCGCTCCCCATCCGTGAAGCCCCGGGAGAACGACAACAACCCCGCGTTCGCGCCCCGAGTAATCAGCGTCTTGTGGATGCCCAGCATGTTCATCAGCCCGGACGTGTCGAACTTGCCCGCGAACACGCCAATGGACCCCACCACCGCATGAGGGGCGCTCCACAGCTCCTTCGCCCCCAGCGCCACCATGTAGCCCGCACTGGCGCACACCCGATCCATGTACGCGAGCACCGGCTTCTTCCGCGCCACCCGCTGCACCGCCTCCAGAATCTGCTCGGAAGCAATCGCCGCCCCACCCGGGCTGTTCACATACAGCAGCACCGCCTT
>NZ_JABXEM010000511.1:0-2315 GCF_013372595.1 Myxococcus sp. AM011 | reverse complement strand
CCCGCTCCGCGAGCGAGTTCCGGTAGTCCAGGTCCGCGTCGACGCTGGTAAGAGGAACCCCATGCTGCTTTTGTCACGGAGGTGCTCCGAGGGCAGCGACTTGAGCAGGTCGCCGAGGACGTCCTTGCTGATGGGCGCGCCGGCCGCGTCGACGACGTTGCTGGTGGCCTGCTTCAGCACGCCGTCCATCGTGGCCAGGAAGGGGTCGGCGGAGGCCGTGTCCCCGTTGACGAGAATCTCCTCCATGTCCCTGGAGATGGCGTCCGCGAGCATCTCCATGAGCGTCTGGCGCAGCTCGCCGCGCTCGATGCTGTCTTCGAGCACTTCGTCGCTGAGCCTGACTTCGCCCTTGAAGAGCTTGGCGTCGAGCTCCACCTGGGAGAGGTCGGGCTTCACACGCTGCGCAGCGGGGACGGCGGTGGCCTCCTGGCCGGGGCGCAGAATCCGGCTGCCGAACTTCAGCTTGGAGAACTGCTGCTTGGGAGCAGCCATGGGAACGACGGTGCACTGCTGGAGGAGCACCGACTGCTTAATCAACAGGCGCATGAACTTCTGCGCCTGAGCGGGCTGGAGAATGCCGCCGCCCGCCGTGAGGTCGGCGAGGGCCAGGTCGGCCTTCTCCAAGAGGGCACGGTTATCGATTCGACTCATGAGGGCTTCCTTCGGCGTTGAGGCTTCCTGGGACGGGTGGGACGTCAGACGTCATGGAAGGAGAGGGCCTTGTCGACGCTCTCCCGGTTGAGGGGCTTGTTGAGGTCGAGGGGCCAACCGACGTCCTCGACGGGGGGCTTGGGCCGGCGCTCCGCGGGGGCGCTGCTGTTGGGCAGGCCGAACTGCTTCTCCACGCGGCCCAGGCGTTGTTGCTGCTCCTTCACGCTGCCCTCCAGCGCGCGGACGGCGTCGGTGAGCTTCGTCAGGCCCTCGATGACACCAGAGGCGTCGGGGCCCGGCGTGGGCGCGGGCGGAGCCGACTGAGGAGGCGGCGCGGGGTTGGCGGCCTTGGCGCGCGCCTCGACATCCTCCTCGTCCTCGGAGTCGTTTTCGTCCTCTTCCAGGGCGTCGGCGAGCGCGCGCAGGTGCTGGGCCACCTCCACCACGCGCACGCCGTCGGCGCCGTCCGCCGAGGCGAGCGCCTCGACGAGGGACGTCACTGCTTCGAGGGCCTGCTGGGCGGAGGAGAGGACTGCGTCCTCGGCCTTGGCGGTGTCCGAGGCGGTGCTACTGGCGCCCTCGGCTTGAGTGGTGTCCTGGGAAGCGTTGTCCATGGTGTCTCCGTCTCGCTTCACCAAGAGGAAGCGGTGTTTGTTGGCGGCCCTGTCCACGAGGGACACCTCCTCCACCACCATGTCGACGAGGCGGTGGACGGACGCGGGGCCTTGGGTGGTGCTCGTCATGCAGCCTCCGGCTGAGAGTCAGCGGCAGGTGTGTCGGAAGGGGGCGTCTCGGTGGCCGGCGCGGCCTCGGGAAGGCGGCGCGCGGTGCCGCCAATGGAGAAGCCCGTCAACTGCCCGTCCTTCACACGCCCCCAGAGCTCGTCGGAGAGGACGCGCACCGCGAGCAGCCAGGTGCCCTTGCGTACCGGCACCTCGCCCAGGTTGAAGTCGACGGGAGCGAGGTAGCTCTCCAGCACCTTGACGTGCCCGTTGACGCGCATCTGGTGCATGAGGCCCAGGCCGCCGAACTCCTCCATGAAGCGGTGCGCGGCCTGGCGAATCTCCGCGGCGGAGTAGATGTCGCCCTGCGCGTCCACCGTCTCCGGCTCCAGGACGACACCCAGGACGTACCGCTCGTCGTCGGGCTCGACGCCCTTGAGGAGGGACGTCGTGGTGGCGAAGGGAGCGGTGCCGGGCGGCTCCTCCGGCTTCCAGTCGTCCACGGCGAAGTGGCCGTCACCTTCCAGCGCCTTCGCGGCGGGCTGGTAGTTGCTGACGAGGAGCTGCGTCAGCACGGAGGAGCCGCCCACGCCGCGCATGGCGGCGATGGTGCGAGGCGTCCGAATGCGCTTCACCACGAAGCCGGAGTCCTTCAGCATCCCGGGCAACTTCCCCCGGATGCCATACGTCATGAGCCAGCGACCCTTGAGTGACTTGAGGACGCCGTAGAAGCGCTCCTCGTCGAAGTCACCCTCGCCGACGTCGACGTTGTAGCCAGGGTAGGGCGGGTCCAAGAAGAGGACGGTGTCCTTCCCGTCGTACTTGCGGACCACCTTCTCGTAGTCGCCGCCGTACACCTTCACGCGCTTGAGGCGCGGGGCGTGCTGCTCGATGCGGGCGAGCGTCTTCGCCTCGACGCCCATGCCGTTGGGGCTGACGCTG
>NZ_JABXEM010000510.1:0-2322 GCF_013372595.1 Myxococcus sp. AM011 | reverse complement strand
GGCCGCGGGGGCCTGGGCCAGCACGGGAGCAGCGGCGGTGAGAACGGTGGCGGTCAGCAGCGCACGGATTTTCATGAAGTAGGTCCTTCCTCCTGAAGGGAATGCAGCTTGGCGAAGGTGGACACTAGCGGTTGTTTCCGCAGCCCGCAGGGAAACCGTGCGGGCGGGCAGCGGCCCCGCCACGCACAATGCTCACTCCTGACCAGGAGGAGGCACCAACAACGGCACCGGCACCACGCGTGACGCTCCGAAGGCCGGAGCCCAGACGCGCTGCACCTCGGGTCCATTGAGGAAGCGGACGATGGCCTGGAAGGCGGGCAGGGGACCTCCCAGCGTCTCCGCCCACTCCAATCCTCGCGGCGACAGGTTGGGCACCAGCGGACCCAGCTCCTCCGCCGACGTCGACGAACGGGTGACGCGCAGCCCCTCGTCCCTCAGTCGCTTGGGGACATACAGGGGCGCGAAGCGCGCGTGCCGGTGGTCATGGACGCAGCCCTCCTCCTCCAGCAGCGCGGCGGACAGCGGCAGCTCGCGCACGTTGAAGAGGAGCTTCACCGCGCCGACGTGCGGGTCATACGGGCCGCGCAGCCGGTGGTCTCCCCGGGGAATCAGGCGCCGGTCCAGGTAGCAGAACGCGCGAGCCTCCGGCGGCAGCGTGCCCCGATGCCGAGCCCCACCGTAGCGATAGAAGGGCCGCAGGTGCTTGGCGTCCACCTCCAACGGCGTGCCCACCTTGAGCGCGCGCAGCTTGGGCAAAAGCTCCTCCGACAGGCCGTGCACCCGCGCGAACTCCGGCAGCTCCTCCATCGGTGACGCGGCGAAGGCGCGGATGCGCGCCAGCAGGCGCTCCGGGTCCGCGTCCACCAGCAGCTCGTCGAAGCGGGTCTTCACCCCTGGCAGGCTCACGGGCACCAGGGTGGTGAGGGGTTCGCCTTCCGCGCTCCAACGTGCATCCAAGGCACTGGCCTCCGGGGTGGTGGGTGCCAGGCGCCACTCGGGCGCCTCGGGGGTGAAGTGCTGCCAGACGCCGCGTCGCTCGAAGCGCGGCGGGTCCACATGGCCCGGAAGCGAGGACCACACGGTGATGCACGTGCGCACCTGCGTGCCCGCGAAGGCGCCGGGCCCCAGGTCCACCACCTCGCGCAGCGTCAGCATGCGCAACAGCGACTGGCGCAGCGGCGCGTAGAGGAAGGCGTCCAGCAGGCTCGCGGGGGTGATGAAGGCGAGCACGCCGGGCCGCGTGGAGAGCCGGTGCGCGGCCACCAGCAGGAAGAAGGCGAAGTCGTCCCGCAGGCTGGTGCCCGGTGGGAGCGCCAGGGGCAACAGCGCGCGCAGCTTCGCGTAGGCCGTCGGGTCCTTCAGCACCGGCGACGTGCCGTTGTAGGGGGGATTTCCCACCCACAGCTCGCGGTGCTCCGGAGGCGTCGTCGCGAGCATGGGTTCCATCCCACCTCGCAACGTGTCGCCTTCGCGCACGTCGGCTTCCGGGACTCGAGCCTGACAGAGTCGGGCTACGGCGGGGTCCAGCTCCAGCCCACACAGACGGGCTCCGGGCCAGAGTTTCGAGGCCGCCGACAAGAAAGCTCCTGCCCCACAGGCGGGGTCCACCACCGTGAGGGGTCCAGCTCCCAGGTGCGCCATCGCGAGCGATAGCGTGCGTTCCACCAGGGGTGCGGGCGTGAAGAACGCCCCCACCGCCTTGCGGTCCAGCCCGGGGAACTGGTGGACGAGCTTTTCCTCGTCGACGTCCAGCATCCTGTTCGCGGCGCGTGGCATCGGGGACTCATCCTAGCCAGCACTTCGCCCAGGGGTGATCCATCCAAAGCTTTGCAAATGCACTCAAACGCTCGGATGTGTCATCCCAATCATTTCACATGCCCGGAAGTCTGAGATTTGGGGCCCCGCAATGCGTTGCGCAAGCCCGCACCGACGTCCGAGTGGGTTGTCCACGTGCTACAGGCCTACCCAGGTTGCCTCATGATTCCGCGAAACAAGGCCATCCCCACCAGCATGGCCCCCACGAAGAGCAGCACCGGGGTGCCTCCCACGGGGAGCGACACCAGGGCCGGGCCGGGGCAATAGCCTGACATGCCCCACCCGATGCCGAAGAGGGCCGCGCCCCCAATCAACCGTCCGTCCACGGAGGCCTGGGGCGGCGGAGGGAAGCGCTCCGCGAGCACGGGCTTCGTCCGTCGCAGGATGAAGGGGCGCAAGAGCGCGTAGGTGCCCAGCGCGCCCGCCATGACGAAGGCGAGGCTCGGGTCCCAACGTCCCGCCACATCGAGGAAACCCACCACCTTCGCCGGGTCCGTCATCCCTCCC
>NZ_JABXEM010000050.1:0-48718 GCF_013372595.1 Myxococcus sp. AM011 | reverse complement strand
TCGCGGGGGCGGGCTTCACCGGCTCCATTCGGGGCGGCGGCTTCGCGGTGGCCGTGGGCGCGGGCTTCGGCGCATCCAACGGCTCCAGGTCACTGAGGTCCGGCTCGGCTTCCGGTTCGGGTTTCGACGCGGGCTTCGCGGGCTTGGGGTCGGAGTCGGAAGCCCGGTAGACGCCCTGCCGCGACACGGTGGGCACGGGCGTGGTGTCGACGGGCGGCGCCGCCGCGGGGACATCCTCCGCGGGAGGGCGCGTGTCCTCGGCGGGCACGCTGTCCGCGCGGTAGCTGTCGCGACGCCCACGGACCGAGTCCCGGTCCGGACGCGCGTCACCGAACGGGTCCTCCTCGCGGTTCGTCGTGCGCCGGCCTTCCGAGTCCCCCGAGTCTCCAAACGGGTCCTCTTCCCGGCTCACGGGCTTCTTCGAGGAGGGCCGCCCGCGACGAGGAGGGTCCGCCACCACGCTGTCGGGAAGGCCGCGCAGCGATGAGTGACGCTCGCTGCAGTCGCCCCGGTTCTCCGTGCAGATGCTCAGGCACTGGGTGAGCTTCTTCACGGTGCGACTGCTGCCGCCGTACTCGATGGAGCAGTCCTCCTTGCAGGTGGCGTAGTCCTCCTGACAGCCGGAGGGGACAGCGCCGCGCTGGGCGCTGGCGGGGGTGGCGGCGAGGGCCAGAAGCAGGAAGGGCAGAAGACGCATGGCTATTTCGAAAACTACCAGTCTTCGTGCCTCCCGGCGCCAGGGGGGCGCTATGGTTCAGGAGCGCGGCCGGAGCGCCAAGAGGAGGAACATGGCTGTCAGGGTGGGCATCATCGGGAGCCATGGTCTGGAGCAATTGTTGGGGCTCTCCGGTCGGTTGGAGACCCACACCCTCGAAACCCCCTTCGGTCCCCATGCGGGCCCCCTCGTCTCCGGAGAGCTGGACGGCGTCTCCGTCGTCTATGTGCCACGCCACGGCGCGGGTCATGTCTTCAACGCCACCCGGGCTCCGTACCGCGCCAACCTCTTCGCGCTGAAGCAGTTGGGCGTCACCCACGTGTTGGCCACGGGCACGGTGGGCAGCCTCCAGGAGCATCTGCCTCCGCTCCAACTGGTCGTCCCGGATCAGGTCATCGACCGCACCTACCGCCGCCCCTGCACCTTCTACGACGACCTCGCGGTCCACGTGGAGCTGGACTCGCCCTTCTGCGGCACGCTGCGTCAGGTCCTCGCCAACGCGGCCACCGCCAGCGGCGCCGTCGTGGCCACCCAGGCGACGTATGTCTGCGTCGAGGGCCCTTCGCTCAGCACCCGCGCGGAGAGCCTGCTGTACCGGCAGTGGGGCGCGGACCTGGTCGGGATGACGGCCATGCCCGAGGCCCGGCTCGCCCGAGAGGCCGAGCTGCACTACGCGCTGGTGGCGCTGCCCACGGACTACGACTCCTGGCAGCCGCTGCCCCCGGGACAGGAGCACGAGGCCCTGCTGGCGCGGCTGTCCCACAACGTGCCGGCTGTCACCGCGAAGGGGGCCGCGCTCATCCGCCGCGCGCTGCCGCGAATCGCCGAGGCCCCGTCCGCGTGTCGCTGTGACTCCGCCCTGGCGATGGCGCTGTGGACCGAGCGCTCCCGCATCCCCGACGAGGTGCGCTCCCGGCTTCGTCCACTGTTGGGCAGATACCTCCCGCCGAACGTCGTCTAGCCGAACGAGGGCTCGCCCGGTCGCCTGCTGCCAACCCGCGTCGCCAACCCCACCTTCCGATACCCGAGGGTCGGGAGCGAGGAGGGAAGGATGCGGCTGCCCAGGCTCAAGTACCTCACGTGGCGCGAGTTCACCCGACGCTTCGTGAAGGAGTTCCAGGAAGACACCGTCACGGACATCGCGGCGCAGCTCTCCTACTACCTGCTGTTCTCGCTGTTCCCGTTCCTCTTCTTCCTCGTCACGCTGGTGGCGTACCTGCCCTTCGCGCCGGGCGCGGTGGACGCGATGCTGGACCGCGTCCGCCCGCTGGTGCCTGGAGACGCGCTGGGCCTGGTGACGCAGCACCTGACGTCACTGGTGGACCAGCCCCGCCCCAAGCTCTTGACGGTGGGTCTCCTGGTGGCCTTGTGGTCGGCTTCGCGCGGCGCGGATGCCCTGCGCAAGGCGCTCAACCTGGCCTACGACGTGCCCGAGTCGCGTCCCCTGTGGAAGACGCAGGGGCTCGCCATGCTGATGACGCTCGTCGGCACCTTGCTCATCCCGCTGTCCTTCGCCGTGTTCCTGCTCGGCGGCCGGCTGGGGGCGTGGCTCGCGACGCGGCTGCACGTGCAGGAGGCCTTCTACGTCGTCTGGTCCTGGGTGCGCTGGCCGTTCACCGCGGGCCTGGTGATGCTGGCGCTGTCGCTCTGCTACTACCTGCTGCCGGACGTGAAGCAGCGCTTCAAGTACATCACTCCCGGCTCCATCTTCGGCACGCTGGTGTGGATGGCGAGCACGTGGGGCTTCACGCAGTACGTGGAGCACTTCGGCAAGTACAACGTCACCTATGGCTCCATCGGTGGCGTGGTGGTGCTGCTCCTGTGGCTCTACATCTCCGGGCTGGTGTTCATCCTCGGTGGCGAGCTGAACGCCATCCTGGAGCACGCCTCGGCGGAGGGGAAGGAGAAGGGGGCGCGCCAGTTCGGCGAGGCCGCTCCAGCGGAGCCTCCCATCAAGACGCCTGGAGCCGCCAAGAGCGCGGCGAGCGCGAAGCGCTCCCGGCTGGCCTTCTGGCGCTGGAAGCACCGCGTGGCCCGGGGGAAGTCCCCCGAGCCCTCTGGAGCGGAGCTGGAGCGCGAGCCCCCGTCCACCCTGCATTGAGCCCGGCTCGGGCGGGGGCTACTTGCCGCCCAGCTTCTGCTTGATGGCGGGCAGCTGGCCCGGGCTGTTGTTGCTGCCGCGCAGGCCCTTCTTGGAGATGAACTCCTGAAGGTCTGCGATGCGCTGCTTGTTGGTGGGGTGGGTGCTCAGCCACTTCATGACGCCGGGCGTGCTGCCCTCCTGGGCCTGGAGCTTCTGGAAGAAGCTGATGAGCCCCTTGGGGTCGAAGCCGGCGCCGGAGGAGTAGCGCGCGCCGTACTCGTCCGCCTCCAACTCCTCGCTGCGGCTGTGCGCCAGCATGGCTCCGCCACCGACGAGCTGGGCTGCCACCTGGGCCGCGGCGCCCGGGTTCTGTCCCAGGGCGAGCTGGGTGACGGTCTGCAGGCCCATCTGGTTCACCATGGCCCGCGCGGAGTGACGGCCGACGACGTGGCCCGCCTCGTGCGCCATGACGCCCGCCAGCTCCGCCTCCGTGTCCGCGGCCAGGATGAGGCCCGTGTAGACGTAGAGGTAGCCGCCCGGCGTGGCGAACGCGTTCACCGTCTTCGGGTCGTCGATGACGTTGATCTTCCACTTCACGCCCGGCCGGTCCTTGGTGGCCTGCTTGATGATGGGCGCGGAGAGGTTGCGGACGTACTCGACGATGGTCGGGTCCTCCACGTACTTGATCTTCTCCTTCTGCTCGAGCTCCGCCTTGACCTGCTTGCCGATGTCCTCCTCCTGCTCATCCGAGACGAAGGTCTTCGCGAGCGCCTTCTCCGCCTGGACGCGCTGAGTGGTGCAGCCCGTCGTCACTCCCATGACGAGGGCCAGGCTCCATACCGCCGAGAGAATCCGTTGCATGACCGAGGACGCCTTTCTTTGTCGGTTGATGCGTTGAGACCGAAACCTGCCCGGACTCTTGGGCAGCGTCCGCCTCCACGGCAAGCCCCTCGTGAGGGTTCCGATGGGAGGCGTGGGGCTCGGGCGCGCTGGCGCCCGGGAGCCGGAGGGCAGGGACCTCTGGTGCGCCGGGACACCCCCGGCGGCGAGCGCACCCGCCGGGAGCCTCCTGGACGGGGCTGATCGCCGCGCCCGAGGCGCCCTGGGGACATGTGCGCGAGCCGACAAGCGCAAGAAATGCGTGGGCCAGGAGGGCGCCGGTGCTATGTGCCCGAGGGGATGCCTGAGTTACCCGAAGTAGAAATCGCCCGGCGCAATCTGGTGCGCTGGTTCGATGGACGACGCCTCGTGCGCGCGGAGGCGGATGATACCCGCGTCTTTCGCGGCGCCGAGCGCGGCGACTTCGCGCGACTCCATGGGCGGCTGACGTCGCTCGTCCGGCGGGGCAAGTACCTCCTCTTCGCCTTCGAGGAAGGCCGGGGCCTGTTGGGCCACCTGGGCATGACGGGCAAGTTCGTCCGGCGCTCGGAAGGGGACGTCGTGCCCTACAGCCGCGCCCGCTTCCACCTGGACAACGGGCAGGTGCTGCACTTCGCCGACGCGCGCATGTTCGGCCGGATGGAGCCCGCTCCCGCCTCGGAGCTGCGCTCCCTGGACGTGGTGAAGGCCCTGGGGAGGGATCCGCTGGCGGACGGCCTCACCGCCGGCCAGCTCGAACAGGCCCTGGCGTCCTCGAAGCAGGACCTGAAGGTCGCCCTGATGGATCAGGCGCGCATCGCCGGGATGGGCAACATCCACGCCGCGGAGGCGCTGTTCCGCGCCGGCCTCCATCCCGCCCGCAAGCCCTCCTCCCTCGGCCCCGACGACTGGAAGCGCCTGGTCCAGGCCATCCGCGCCAGCATCGACTTCGGCCTGGAGGAGCAGGAGGGCGAGGAGCCCGTGTACCTGGAGGAATGGGGCGCCGTCAGCCCGTTCCTGGTGTATGGGCGCGGTGGTGGCCCGTGCTCCAAGTGCGCCTCGCCGGTGGAGTCCTTCACCCAGGCGGGACGCACCACTTATGCCTGTCCGAAGTGCCAACCCCGGGGAGGGACAGGGAAATGACCCTGGACGTCCTGTCGTTCACGACGCGAACTCGCGTCCCGGTTGGCGTTGACACCCCCCTGTCCCGTGGCTTGAATCGCCCGCCTTTCCGACCCGGCCGCCCCGAGCGGCCCTGGAGATCGTTGCCCATGTCTCACGTCCTGCTGGCGGCGCTGCTCGTCGCTTCCTCCACGGCCACCGCCCAGGTGCCGGCTGGGGGCACGCCTCCGCCCGCGCCCGCGGAGGCCGCCAAGCAGTCCCTCAACGGCGAGGAGTGGAGCGAGGAGTACCCGGAGGAGAAGCGCAAGCTGGAGGTCTTCACGCTCGACGGCTACTTCCGCCTGCGCCCCACGCTCTTCTACAAGTTCGACCTGGGCAAGGTCCCCGGCCAGGAGATCTTCCCGGCCGTCTCGCCGCGCCGGGGGGAGAACACCCAGTCCTTCGCCACCATGCGCCTGCGCCTGGACCCCACGTTCAACGTGTCCGAGCAGGTGAAGATCAAGCTCCAGGTGGACGGTCTGGACAACGTGGTGTTCGGCTCCACGCCGGACACGCTCTACCCGGGGGACCAGCGCAACATCTTCACCGTCTTCTCCGAGGACCAGGAGTCGCTGGGTGACACGCTGTCGGACTCCATCAAGCTGCGCCGCGCCTACGGCGAGGTGAACACGCCGGTGGGCATCCTGCGCTTCGGCCGCATGGGCAGCCACTGGGGCCTGGGCATGCTGCGCAACGACGGCAACTGCTTCGACTGCGACTTCGGCGACACGGTGGACCGCGTGCAGTTCGTCACCGAGCCCTTCGCGGGCTGGTACGTGACGCCCATGCTGGACTTCAACTCGGAGGGCACGTTCTACAAGGGCGGCGCCGAGGGCGAGCCGGTGGACCTGACGCAGGCGGATGACGCCCACAGCTGGGTGCTGGCCATCGCCCGCCGGGACACCGACGCGCAGATCCGCTCCAAGCTGGAGAACAACCAGGGCGTGCTCCAGTACGGCCTGCACTTCACCTGGCGCTCGCAGAACTACGACAACGTGAAGGATGCCGACGGCGCGCTCACGGGCGGCTTCATCCCCCGCGACGCGAACCTGTACATCCCCGACCTCTGGCTGCGGTACGAGGAGCGCAACTGGCGCCTGGAGTTCGAGCTGGCGGCGGTGTTGGGCAAGATTGGCAACCGCGCGCTCACCACGGGTGATGCGACGTTCGACCAGAGCCTGACGGTGGCGCAGTTCGGCGGCGTGGCGCAGGGTGAGGTGAAGGTCGCAGACAACAAGCTGACGCTGGGCCTGGAGCTGGGCTTCGCCTCCGGCGACAAGGCGCCGGGCTTCGGCAACTACCCGGGCCGTCAGGGCTCGGGCACCAACGGCTACACCAACCCGGGTGACGTGGAAGGCCGCCAGTACCGCTGCGACAACGGAGGCTGCTCCGACTCCGCCATCCGCAACTTCCGCTTCAACCGCGACTACCGCATCGACCTCATCCTCTGGCGCGAGCTGATTGGCGGCGTCACCGACGCGTTCTACGTGCGCCCGTCCGTGAAGTACGCGGTGGCGCCGGGCATCGACCTGTATGGCCGCCTCATCTACTCGCAGGCGCTCTACGCGGAGTCGACGCCGTCCTTCGTCAGCAAGTCGCTGGGCGTGGAGGTCAACGCGGGCGTGGACTACACCACCGAGGACGGCTTCATCGCGGGCATCGCCTACGGCATCCTGTTCCCCATGGGCGGTCTGCAGGCCTACACGGATGCCCTGAAGGCGGATTTGGAGACGCCGCACAGCATCCGCGGCTGGCTGGGCGTGAAGTTCTAGTCATGAAGCGCGCCCTCACGTCGCTCGGGGTCGCCACCGTCCTGGTGTTGGGGATGGTGGCGTGCGGCATCAAGGGTCCGGCCAAGCCGCCACTGGCGGCGCCGGTGCCGGCGACGGAGACCCCTCCGCCGCCGTCGGACACCGCGCCCGTCAGCGTGGAGTCCTCGGGGCCATCGATTATTTCGACGACGGATGGCGGGGCCCTGACGCCCACCACCCAAATCGACGCTGGGACACCGTGAGCTCCTTTCCGTACCGCAAGGGCGTGCTGCACGCGGAAGCCGTGCCGCTGCCCGCCATCGCCGACGCGGTGGGCACCCCCACCTATGTCTATTCCACCGCCGCGCTGACCCAGGCCTTCCGCGCGGTGACGGAGGCGTTCTCCGACGCACGACCCCTGGTCTGCTACTCGGTGAAGGCCAACTCCAACCTCGCCATCCTCCGGCTGTTCGCGGAGCTGGGCGGGGGCTTCGACATCGTCTCCGGCGGAGAGCTGGCCCGCGTGCGGCATGCGGGCGGCGAGGCCGCGAAGACGGTGTTCGCGGGCGTGGGCAAGACGCAGGAGGAGATGGAGGCAGCGCTCGCCGCGGGCATCCTCCTCTTCAACGTGGAGAGCGCCGAGGAACTGGAGGCGCTGGACGCGGTGGGGCGCCGGTTGGGGCGACGCGCGCCGTTCGCGTTGCGCGTCAACCCGGAGGTGGACCCTCGCACGCACCGCTACATCGCCACCGGGCTGAAGACGTCCAAGTTCGGCGTGCCCTTCGAGGAGGCGGTGGACCTCTACGCGCGCTCGAAGAAGATGAAGGGCGTGCGGGCCGCGGGCCTGGACTGTCACATCGGCTCGCAGCTCACCCAGAGCTCGCCGCTGCGCGCGGCGCTCGGCAAGGTGGCGGGGCTGTACCAGGAGCTGAAGGCCCGGAAGCACGCGCTGGAGTACCTGGACGTGGGCGGCGGCCTGGGCATCACCTACTCGGACGAGACGCCTCCCTCGGTGGAGGAGTACGCGCGCGTCGTGCTGGCGGCGACGAAGGACACGGGCGCGCGGCTGGTGCTGGAGCCGGGGCGCTCGCTGGTGGGCAACGCGGGCGTGCTGCTCACCCGCGTGCTGTACCGCAAGCAGACCCCCTCCAAGCACTTCACCGTGGTGGACGCGGGCATGAACGACCTGCTCCGCCCCGCCCTCTACGAGGCCCACCACGCCTTCGTCCCCCTGCTGAAGCGGCGAGGCAAGGCGGTGGAGGTGGACGTCGTGGGGCCGGTGTGTGAGTCCACCGACGTGCTGGCCAAGGCCCGGCCCCTGGTGCTCCCCCAGGCGGGCGAGCTGTATGCCTTCCTCAGCGCCGGCGCGTACGGGATGAGCATGGCTTCTAACTACAATTCCCGCCCCCGTCCGGCCGAAGTCCTGGTGGATGGAGAGGCGTGGCGGGTGGTGAGGGAGCGGGAGCGCACCGAGGATCTCTGGCGCGGCGAGCGGGCCTGAACATATAAGCGCCGGAATGAAGACCTTCGAAGGTTCCATGACGGCGCTCGCGACTCCGTTCCGGAACGGCGCGCTCGACGAGTCGGCCTACCGGGCGCTGGTGCGCCAGCAGATTGAAGGCGGCACCAGCGTGCTGGTGCCCATGGGCACCACCGGCGAGTCCGTCACGATGAACGCCGAAGAGCGCGCCCGCGCGGTGCGCGTGGTGGTGGAGGAGGCGAAGGGCCGCGTGGGAGTGCTGGGCGGCGCCGGCTCCAACAACACCGCGGAGGTGATTGAGAGCGTGGCGCGCGTGCGTGATGCCGGCGCGGATGGCTCGCTCATCGTCACGCCGTACTACAACAGGCCCACGCAGGCGGGGCTGGTGGAGCACTTCCGCGCGGTGGCTCGCGCGCACCCGGGCTTCCCCATTGTCGCCTACAACGTCCCGGGTCGCACGGGCGTGGACCTGCTGCCGGAGACGGTGCAGCGGCTGTGTGACTTCCCCGAAGTGGTCGCCATCAAGGAGGCCACCGGCAACATGGCCCGGGCGGTGGACATCCTGGAGAAGTGTGGCGACAGGCTGACGCTGTTGTCCGGCGACGACTTCACCGTGCTGCCCTTCCTCGCGTGCGGCGGCAAGGGCGTCATCTCCGTGTCCTCCAACGTGGCGCCCCGGCTGATGGCGGACCTGGTGGCCGCGGGCCGCGCGGGTGACTTCGCCAAGGCGCGTGAGCTGCAGGTGAAGCTGAACAACCTGCACCGGCTGCTCTTCGTGGAGTCCAGCCCCATCCCGGTGAAGTGGGGGCTGCACCTCCTGGGGCTGTTCGGTCCGGAGGTCCGCCTGCCGCTGGTGCCGATGACGGGGCCCAACGCGGAGAAGCTGGGCGACGAGCTGCGGCACCTGGGCCTCTTGAAGCACTGAGCGCCACGACACGACACCGAGGAGCGCGGCCACATGATTCGCACCGTCATCACCGGCATCACCGGTCGCATGGGCAGCACGCTGCTGCGCCTGACGCGTGACGCGGAGGACCTGCAGGTGGTGGGCGCCACGGAGCGGCCGGGCAGCACCGCGGTGGGGCTGGACGCGGGCCTCGCCGCGCGGCTGGGCGCGCTGGAGGTGCAGGTGGTGGACGACCTGGCCCGCGCGCTCGACACGGCGAAGGCGGACGTCGTCATCGACTTCACCAGCGCCGAGGTGAGCGTGGCCCACGCGAAGGCGTGCGCGGCGCACGGCGTGGCCTTCGTCTGCGGTTCCACGGGCTTCTCGCCGGAGCAATCGGCGCTGCTGGCGGAGTGCGCGAAGGCGGTTCCCATCGTCGCCGCGCCGAACATGTCGGTGGGCGTCAACCTGGTCATCCGCGTGGCCGCGGAGCTGGCGCGGGTGCTGGGGCCGGGCTTCGACGTGGAGGTGCTGGAGGCGCACCACCGCATGAAGAAGGACGCGCCCAGCGGCACCGCGCTGCGGCTGGCGGAGGTGCTCGCCTCCGCGCTCGGCCGCACGCAGGACGACCTGACGTTCGCCCGGGAGGGCCAGATTGGCGCCCGGCCCGCCAGCGAGATTGGCGTGCAGACGCTCCGGGGCGGAGATGTGGTGGGAGAGCACACCGTGTACTTCTTCGGTGAGGGCGAGCGCATCGAGCTGACGCATCGGGCCACCAGTCGAGATCAGTTCGGGCTGGGGGCGCTGCGCGCGGCGCGCTGGGTGGTGGGCCGCCCTCCGGGGCTGTATGACATGGCCGACGTGCTCGGCTTCCAGAGGACTTCATGACGACCGCCCGCTACTGCCGCTTCCTCCACGAAGGCCGCGCGAACCATGGCCGCGTCGAGGGCTCCGAGGTGGTGGTGCTCACCTCGGCCCCCTGGTTGGGCGGGGTCAAGGACACGGGCATCCGCCGCTCGCTGTCGGCGGTGACGTTGCTGGTGCCGTCGGACGCATCAAAAGTCGTCTGCATCGGCCAGAACTACCGCAAGCACGCGGAGGAGATGGGCAAGCCCGTCCCCACCGAGCCGCTCATCTTCACCAAGCCCTCCACCGCGCTCAACGGCCCGGGCTCGCCCATCCGCATCCCCAAGGCGAGCCAGGAAGTGCACTACGAGGCGGAGCTGGCGCTCGTCATCGGCGAGCGGCTGAAGAACGCCGACGAGACGACGGCCGCGCGCGCCATCTGGGGCCTGACGTGCTTCAACGACGTCACCGCGCGAGACATCCAGAAGCGCGAGACGCAGCACACCCGCGCCAAGGGCTACGACACCTTCGCGTGCGCGGGCCCGTGGGCGGTGACGGGGCTGTCCTCGGCGGACCTCCAGATCTCCTGCCGGGTGAACGGGCAGGTGCGCCAGGACAGCCGCACGTCCGACATGGTGTTCAGCCCTGCTCGGCTGGTGGCTTTCATCTCCCACATCATGACGCTCCTGCCGGGGGACCTCATCAGCACCGGCACGCCGTCGGGGGTAGGGAAGCTGTCGGCCGGTGACTCGGTCGAGGTGGAAGTCCAGGGAATCGGGACGCTGCTCAATCCGGTTGAGCTGGAGCCGTGAGCACCATCATCTATGTCGGGTTGGGCTCGAATGAGGGGGACCGGGAGTCCCACCTCGTCGCCGCCCTCACCGCGCTGTCCCGCATCGACGCGGTGGCCGTGCTTCGTTGTTCCTCACTCTTCGACAGCGCCCCGGTGGGGCCGCCGCAGCCGCGCTATCTGAACGCGGTGGTGGCGCTGGACTGCGATTTGTCGCCGCAGCGGCTGCTCGTCATCCTTCAGCAGATCGAGAAGGACCTGGGCCGGAGGCGCGAGCAGCACTGGGGCCCGCGCACCATCGACCTGGACATCCTCTTCTGCGAGGGTCGAGTGGTGGCGGACCCTCACCTCCAGGTGCCGCATCTGGAGCTGCACAAGCGACGCTTCGCCCTGGAGCCGTTGGCGGAGCTGTCGCCCGACTTGCTGCACCCCGTGCTGGGAATGACGGTGAAGGAGCTCCTCGGGAAACTCGCCCCGCAGGATGTCCGCAGGAGTGAGGCCACCGCGTGGCCCGAAGCGAGCCTGCCGAGCAACGAGACATGAACCTTTCCCTGGCCCTGGCCACCGCGGCGCTGCTCGCCGCCGAGCCTTCCCCGTTGCCCCCTGGTCACCCGGTTGTCCCTCCAGGGACCCAGGTGTCGCCCGCGAAGCCGTCAGCCGCCATGGGGGGGGGCGCGCTGCCCGAGGGTCATCCTCCGGTGGAAGGTGGGGCCGCTCCCGCCGCGGCGCCCACGGGCGAGCTGCCCTCGGGACATCCCCCGGTGTCCGGCACCGGCAAGGCGCCTCCGTCCGCGGAGGAGCTGCTGCGCCAGCTCGACTCGACGGAGGGGCTGCAGGGGCGGGAGAAGACCTTCGAAATCGCGGCGTCGCTGGGGCGCCTGTACTACCTGAACGGCCGCAACGCGGAGGCGGTGACGTACCTGCTCCAGGCTGACGAGCGCGCCAAGTCGGTGCGCGACCTGTTCCTCGCGCAGCGCAAGAAGCTGGGCAGGGCGACGCTGGCCACGGCGGAGGCCGCGGGTTGCGGCTTCACGACGGGGCAGGCGGTGGAGTCGATGGGCGCGGTGGCGCAGGAGCGCGCGAAGAAGGGCGACGTCGCGGGCGCGGCGGCCTGTGCTCGCGCGGCGCTGGAGCCCGCGCTGGAGACGGGAGTGATGCGCGCCAACGCGCTCTTCCTCACCGGTGACACGGCGGGCGCGCTGGGCGCGTATGTCGCGGTGCTGGAGGTGGAGCCCAAGCACGAAGAGGCGCTCTACGGGCGCTCGGCGGTGCTGTTCGAGACGAAGGGCGAGGACCTGGCGGCGCTGAAGCAGGCGCGCGAGGGCTTCGAGGCGGTGCAGGCGATGAACCCCACCTCCTCGCGAGCGGCCGCGGCGAAGCGGCTGGCGACGCTGGTGGACGAGACGGTGAAGGCGGGAGGTCGGGCGAAGCTGCTCGCGTCGCGCGCCGAGGACCGTCGCATCCGGCTGGCGCAGGCGCCCGTGGCGCAGGGGCCGGACGTGCCTCGTCCGCTGACGAAGGAGATGGTGGACGCGGTGCAGAACACCGAGCGCACGCCGGAGCTGGAGCAGGGCCTGGCGAAGCTGGTGGACGAGGGCGAGGAGCACCTGGCGAAGGGGCGCTTCCAGGAGGCGCTCGGCAACTACACGCGCGTGGTGCCCTTCCAGCCGGAGAACGGCCGCGCGAAGGCGGGCATGGCCTGGGCGCTGGTGGGCCTGGGTCGTCCCATGGCCGCGCGCGTGTGGGGCGTGGCGGTGCAGTCGGACCCGGCGTCGGTGGAGAAGCTGGGCGACACCCTCAAGGCCAAGGGCGACGAGAAGGGCGCCAAGGCCCTCTGGGAGAAGCTGGCCTCGGACGCACCCGACTACAACAAGTCGGCGCTCCAGGCGAAGCTCACGCAGTAGGGCTCACGAGGAGCACGGGCGTCACATGACGCCCGGTGCTTCGGTGGGGCAGGCATCGGTTCCGCATCGTGAGTGCCCGTCGAGGCGGGCGTTCCGAGCGTCCTCGCTGCTCTCGATGGAGTCGCCTCGGAAGCGAGGCGGCACGCGCACTCAGACGAACTTCGCGGCGAGCAAATCCTGCACGTCGAGCAGGCCCACGGAGCGGCCCTCGACATCCACGACGGGGAGTTGGTCCACACGCAGCTCGCGCATCTGCGCGGTGGCGGCGATGACCAGCGTGTCCGGCGTCACGCAGCGCGGCTGCTTGCCCATGATGTCGCGCACGGGGATGGAGAAGTCGGTGAGGCCCTGCTCCACGCGGCGGCGCAGGTCGCCATCCGTGAAGATGCCCACCAGTCGCCCGCGACGGTCCACCACACACGCGGCGCCCGGACGCCCCGGCGTCTTCGTCATCACCCCGACGACCTCCGACAGCGGCGCGGTGTCGCGCACCAGCGGATTGGCGGGGCCCGTGCGCATCAGCTCGAACACGCGCTGCACGGAGCGGCCCAGCTTCCCGCCGGGATGCAGGAGCGCGTAGTCATCCGTGCCGAACGGACGCGAGCGCATCACCGCCATGGTGAGCGCGTCGCCCAGCGCATGCAGCGCGGCGGTGGACGCGGTGGGCACCATCCCCATGGGGCACGCCTCCGCGATGCGTCCGATATCCAGCACTACGTCCGCGCCCTTCGCCAGCGGACTCTGCGCATCCCCCGTCAGCGCGATGACCGGCGTGGCCATGCGCTTGAACGCGGGCATAAGCCGCAGCAGCTCCTCCGTGGAGCCGCTGTTGGACATCGCGAGGATGACATCCCCTCGTGCCACGCGGCCCAAATCCCCGTGCACCGCCTCGGCGGGATGGAGGAAGACGGAGCGGATGCCGGTGGAGGCCAGCGTGGCGGAGAGCTTCTGGCCGATGTGGCCCGCCTTCCCCATGCCCGTGACAATCACCTGGCCCGCGCACTCGCGCACCAGCCGCACGGCCTTCAGGAACGGCGCGCCCAGCCGCGTCGTCACGCCGAGGATGGCGTTCGCCTCCGCCTCCAACACGTCGCGCGCGCACGCGAGCAGCGCCTCGTCGTCCGGCTCGGACGAGGGGGCCGGAGTGGAGCGGCCCGGGAGGGCGCGCAGACGGGGCTTCTTGACGGCGGAGCGAGGGGAGCGGGCCATGGCGTCGGCTTCGCCTTGTACCTGCCAGACATCACGGTGGCCACCCTTGACGCGTGGGGGGGCATCGGTTACGCGCCTGCTCGCCCGGCCCCCCAGGGCCATTCCTTTTCCAGCCCTTCACGGGGCCACCCAGGAGAGTGACGAGATGAAGTTCTTCATCGACAGCGCGGACGTCGAGGAAATCCGCAAGGCGCACGCCATGGGCTGCGTGGACGGCGTCACCACCAACCCGTCCCTGCTGGCCAAGGTCGGCCGCGGGCTGGAAGAGACCATCCGGGAGATCTGCTCCATCGTCGACGGCCCCATCAGCGCCGAGGCCGTGTCCATGGAGGCCGACGCGCTCATCGCCGAGGGCCGCACCCTGGCGAAGATTCACGACAACGTCGTGGTGAAGATTCCCATGGGCATCGAGGGCGTGAAGGCGGTCAAGGCGCTCACCGCCGAGGGCATCCGCACCAACGTCACCCTCATCTTCTCCGCCAACCAGGCCCTGCTGTGCGCCAAGGCCGGCGCCACCTACGTGTCGCCCTTCGTCGGACGGCTGGACGACATCTCCCAGGACGGCATGGAGCTCATCTCCGCCATCCTCGAGATTTATCAGAACTACGACTTCGACACGCAGGTGCTGGTCGCCAGCGTGCGCAACCCCGTCCACGTGCTCCAGTCCGCCCGCATGGGCGCGCACGTCGCCACGCTGCCCTACAGCGTCATCACCCAGCTGGCCAACCACCCGCTCACCGACGCGGGCATCAAGAAGTTCCTCGCGGATTGGGAAAAGGTCCCCAAGGCGAAGAAGTAGACGCACCCTGAGTCCCCGGAGGGCCTGCGCGGCCCCCGGGGTGTCGCCCGCCCCCCTGGGCACCATTTTCCCAGGTGGGTTGGGCTGGAGATTTCGCGGCGCGGCATGTATTCGTTGACTCCCGAGTCAACACGCCTTCGCACCACGAGGAATCTCATGGAATTCCAGCTCACCGAGGACCAGCGCGCGCTCCAGCAGGCGGCGCGAAAGTATGCCCGCGAGGTGGTGCGCCCCAAGGCGGCGCACTACGACGAGACGGCCACCTTTCCCCGGGACTTGCTCGCCACGGCGTTCGAGCTGGGCCTGCTCAACATGGCCATCCCCGCGGAGTACGGCGGCGTGGGCCTGTCGCACCTGGACCAGACGATTGTCGCGGAGGAGCTGAGCTGGGGCTGTGCGGGCGTGGCCACGTCCATCATCGCCAACGATTTGGCCAACCTCCCCATCATCCTCCACGGCACCGAGGACCAGAAGAAGCGCCTGCTGGGCCACTTCGCGGAGAAGCTGAAGTTCTCCTCCTTCTGCCTCACCGAGCCGGAGGCGGGCAGCGACGTCGCCAACATGCAGACGACGGCGCGCCGCGAGGGTGACGAGTACGTCATCAACGGCGCCAAGTGCTTCATCACCAACGGTGGCCACGCCGAGCAGTACACGGTGTTCGCCACGGTGGACAAGGCGAAGCGGCACAAGGGCATCACCTGCTTCGTGGTGGAAGGTCGCCCCGCGGGGCTGACGCCCAGCAAGCACGAGAACAAGATGGGCCAGCGCGCCAGCGACACCGTGTCGCTGACGTTCGAGGACGTGCGCGTCCCGGTGGCGAACCGCATCGGTGAAGAGGGTCAGGGCTTCGCCATCGCCATGGCGACCTTGGACAACAGCCGCCCGCTCACCGCCATGTTCTCCGTGGGCATCGCCCGCGCCGCGCTGGAGCACTCCATGGAGTACGCCTCGCAGCGCAAGACGTTCGGCAAGCCCATCATCGAGCACCAGGCCATCCAGTTCATGATTGCGGACATGGCCATGAACACCCACGCGGCCCGCATGCTCACCTACGAGAGCGCGTGGCTGTTGGACCAGGGTCAGCGCAACACCCTGCAGTCCAGCTACGCCAAGTCCTTCGCCGCGGACATGGCGATGAAGGTCGCCACCGACGCGGTCCAGGTCTACGGCGGCTACGGCTACATCAAGGAGTACCCCGTCGAGAAGCTGATGAGAGACGCCAAGCTCATCCAGGTCTACGAGGGCACCAGTCAGGTCCAGCGGCTCGTCATCGCGAAGGAACTGTTCAGGTAGAAAAGCAGAACTGTGTCCGGCGGCCGTTTCCCATTGCCGCCGTGACACCCCGATGCCTATTAACCCAGACCGTTCGCGCGTCGCGTCAAGGCGGACCGCACGGACTGTTTTCCAGCCTTCATAAACGCCTCCCGCAAGGAGAAGCCCAGCCGTGAAGATCCTCGTCACCGCCAAGCGCGTGGAAGACCCCGAGTCCAAAATCAAGGTGAAGCCCGACGGCTCGGGCATCGTGCAGGAGGGGCTCAAGTACAAGATCAACCCCTTCGACGAGATTGGCGTGGAGGAAGGTCTCCGGCTCGTCGCCAAGCACCAGGGTGAAGTGGTGGTGGTGTCCATCGGTGGCAAGGAGGTGCAGGAGCAGCTCCGGCACGCCCTGGCCATGGGTGCTCACCGCGCCGTGTGGGTGAACCACACCGGCCCGTTGGACCAGTTCGGCATCGCCGCCCTGCTCCAGAAGGTGACGGAGAAGGAGAAGCCGGACCTCGTCATCCTGGGCAAGCAGTCCATCGACGACGACCAGAACCAGGTGGGCCAGTACCTGGCCGAGTTCCTGGACTGGGGTCAGGCCACGTTCGCCTCCAAGGTGGAGTCGATGGAGAGCGAGCAGGAGAAGAACAAGGTCCCCGCCGTGACGCTGACGGCGGACGGCAAGGCCGTGCGCGTGATTCGCGAGGTCGACAACGGGCTGGCGACGCTGGAGTGCCAGTTGCCCGCCGTCGTGACGACGGACCTGCGCCTCAACACGCCGCGCTACGCCAGCCTCCCGGGCATCATGAAGGCGAAGAGCAAGCCCATCGAGGAGCTCACGCCGGAGAAGCTGGGCGTGGACGTCACCCCGAAGATCCAGATCGTGAAGCTGGCGTCTCCGCCGGCGCGCAAGGCCGGCATCAAGGTGCCGGACGTGGCCACGCTGGTGGACAAGCTGCGCAACGAGGCGAAGGTCGTCTAACCCTCTCGGAAGATACGGAGACACTCCCATGCCAATCGTTCTCATCGTCGCCGAGCAGCAGCCGGACGGGCACCTTCGCAAGGCCTCTCTCAACGCCATCACCGCGGGCAAGCAGTTGGCCGACAAGGCCGGCGCGGAGCTGCACATCGCCCTCATCGGCAAGGACCCCGCGAAGGTCGCCGACGAGCTCAAGGGCACCGGCGCCAAGGCCGTGCACGTGGGCGCCGCCCCGGAGCTGGAGCACTACCTCGCGGAGACGTACGCCCCCGTTCTCGCCACGCTCGCCACCGAGCTGAAGGCGGACTTCGTGGGCATGGCGTCCACGGCCCAGGGCAAGGACCTGCTGCCCCGCCTCGCCGCGCGTCTGAAGGCCGCCATGGCCACGGACGTCACGGGCCTGAACGGCTCGGGCGGGGACATCACGTTCAACCGTCCCATGTGGGCCGGCAACGTGTTCGCCGAGGTGAAGCTCACCACGCCGGTGAAGGTGTTCACCGTGCGCGCCACGGAGTTCGCCGCCGCCGGTTCGGGCGAGGGCGCCGCCGAGGTGAAGACCTTCACGCCGAAGGTCGAGGCCTCGAAGACCAAGTTCGTCGAGTTCAAGGAAGTGAAGAGCGCTCGCCCGGAGCTGACCGAGGCGAAGGTCGTCATCTCCGGTGGCCGTGGCACCAAGGGCGACTTCAAGGAGATTGAAGCGCTGGCGGACGAGCTCGGCGCCGCGGTGGGCGCTTCCCGCGCGGTGTGTGACGCGGGTTGGGTTCCCAACGACCTGCAGGTCGGCCAGACGGGCAAGGTGGTGGCTCCCGCGCTGTACGTCGCCGCGGGCATCAGCGGCGCCATCCAGCACCTGGCGGGCATGAAGAGCTCGAAGACCATCGTCGCCATCAACAAGGACGCCGAGGCTCCCATCTTCCAGGTGGCCGACTACGGCATCGTCGCGGACCTCTTCAAGGTCCTGCCCGAGCTGCGCGCGGAGCTGCACAAGCTGAAGTAGCACTCCGGCCCGCCTGGGCCATGCACGAGGGGCGACGTGGGGCAGTTGTCCCCGCGCCGCCCCTTCGTCGTTTCCGGCAGGCGCGTCTACAGCTCGATGTCGCTGTCGCGTTTGCGGGCCGGGGCTTCCTCGTCCCCTCCGCGCGGCTCCTCGGGAGGTGGCAGCGGGGCTTGCTCCGCTCCTTCGTCCGGGGGGAACGCGTCGGGCTGCTCTCGCGCGGCATCGTCGCGCAGGTCGATGCGCGAGCCGTCCTCCAGCTCCACGGCGAGGGTGTCGTACTCCCACTCGCCATCGCCCTGCTTCTTCGCGTCGACGTGCAGCAGGCCGTCCGCCTGGGGCCCGTCGAGGGGAATGGCGAGCCGCGCGTGCGTCACGCCGTTGACGGTCTGCACCGACGTCTGCTTGGGCAGGCCGTTGTCGATGGGCGAGCCCAGCGCGCTTCGCACCTCCGCGTCGGAGCGGGCAATGGCCACGGCCTCGGTGAAGGCGTCCATGTTCTTCAGCGACGAGTAACCGAAGCCCACGAGCGCGAAGCCCAGACAGCCGCACGAGGCCAGCACCCCCAGGCAGCCCACCGGCACGAACCACTTCCAGTTGCGGCTCCACCACCCCTGCTGGGGTACCAGCGAGCCCTCGGGCGTTGCATCCATGACCTCTCTCCTCATCGCGCCATCACCCGGCCGGCGGCGCTCCTCTCTTAGCGAGCCAGACGCGCGGGGGATAGGGCCCTGGGTTGGAGGTGGCTCGCGTCGGTTGGTGTGGGAGAGGGGAGCGGCTACATTCGACGGACGAGCGACGGGGAAGGCTCGTGTGGGGCCGGACTTCCCTGGAGGTGGCGCGTGCCGCCGCGGAAGACGCCGTCCACCGACGTGCTGCTGGACGTGCTGGAGGCCTTGCCTCCAGGGCAGCGGCTCTGGGTGCGAGGTGTGGGGCAGGACCTGTATCCCCTGCTGCGCTCGGCGGACGCGGTGCGCGTGCTGCGCTGCGGGCCAGGCGCCGTTTCGCGGGGGGACGTGGTGCTGGTGCGCCAGGGGCGGATGCTGACGGCGCGCGTGGTGGTGTCCATCGAACCTTGGAGGACGGCCACGCTGCTGGGCGCGGAGGAGCGCTCGGGCGGGGAGGTGCTCGGGCGGGTGGTGGCGCTGCGGCGTGGCAGGTGGCGGGTGCCGCTGCCTCGGCCGTTCCGCCCGGCGCTCTGGGTGGCGCAGCGGACACTGGCGACGGCGTGGGCGCGGCCCGAGACCCGGCTAGTCTATCGGGGTGTGAGGGACTTCTTCTTCTCCGGCTGGTCGAAGCCGCTGCGGCGCCACTGGGTGGGACCGCTGGAGGTCCGGCTGTTGCGGGCGCAGGACATGGACGCGCTGCTCACCTTCGCGAGCGAGCGACTCGTCGTGTCCGCGAGCTTCCTGCGCCGGCAGCTTCGTGAGCGGTGGGGACTGGAGATGCCCGAGCGCCGTGGGGCGGCGGCCGGAGCGCTGGACGCGAAGGGGAAGCTGCATGGCTTCGCCTGGGTGGACTCGTATCGGCAGGAGGGGCTGCCGTTGGATGGTGTCTGGGTGCGCTCGCTGGTGGTAGCGCCCCAGGCCCGGCGGATGGGCGTGGCCACTCAACTGTTGGCCTGTCTGGTGGAGGAGGCGCACCGACAGGGCGCGCCGAGCGTCCAGGCGGATGTGGACGACGACAACGCGGCGTCGCTGCGGACGTTCGAGGGCGTGGGCTTTCGTCGTGCTTCGGACGCGCTGACCCGGCGGACGAACGAGGCCTGGGACGCGGCGGGGCGGTCCAAGCGACTGGTGGTTTTGGAGCGGGACTCCGGCCCCTGAGTCCACGGGGGTTGCGTGGGGGCTCGGGGTGCGTCAAAAGCACCCGCGCCGCGCCTTCGCGTCGCGAGGACTTCCGTGAGCATCTCGACTCCCGACAGCATGGGGCGCGAGCCGACTCGCATGGAGCGGCTCAAGGGCCTCCAGGCGGACGGAGCGCTGCTCTTCATCACCCTCATCTGGGGCGTCACCTTCGTGGTGGTGAAGGACGCCCTGGGGCACGCCGACCCGTTCACCTTCCTCGCCCTGCGCTTCGGGGTGGGGGCGCTGGTGCTGAGCGTCTTGGCGGGGCGGCAGGTGTTCTCTCCGAAGAACCTGCGCCATGGCGCGGTGCTGGCGACGTTCCTGTTCCTGGGCTTCGCGCTCCAGACGTGGGGGTTGACGCTCACCACGCCGTCGCGCTCGGCGTTCATCACCGGGATGAGCGTGCTGTTCGTCCCGGTGTTGTCGCTGCTGGTGTTCCGGCGGATGCCGAAGCCCGCGGCGCTGCTGGGCGTGGCGTTGTCGGCGGTGGGGCTCTACCTGCTCACGCGGCCCGCGCCAGGCGAGGGAGGTGCCGGGCTGAGCGTGGGGGAGCTGCTGTCGTTGGGCTGCGCGGTGGCGTACGCGGGGCACATCACCCTCACGGAGCGCTACGCATCGAAGGAGGGCGTGCTGGGGATGGTGGCGGTGCAGTTGTGGGGCGTGGCGTTGTTGTCGGCGGCGTGCCTGCCCTTCGTGACGCGCAAGGTGGAGTGGAATGCGCCGCTGGTGACGGCGGTGCTGGTGTGCGGACTGTTGCCGAGCGCGTTGGCCATCAGCATCCAGACGTGGGCGCAGGCGAGGACGTCGGCGGTGCGCGCGGCGGTCATCTACGCGTTGGAGCCGGTGTTCGCGTCGATGTACTCGGTGGTGCTGGGCTACGAGGTGCTGGGCGCGCCGGAGGCGATGGGGGGTGGGCTCATCCTGACAGGTGTGCTGGTGGCGGAGCTGGGGACGCCTGCCTGGATGTGGTGGAAGTCAAGGCGACAGGGAGTGCAGGGGACGGGCTGACGCCCTCCAGGCGGACGGGCGCGGGCCGCGAGAGAAGCGGCCCACGGGCGGGTGGACGCGCTATATCCGGGCCCTTCCCATGAGCGTGGAGCTGCGTCGAAACGGGTTGCACCTGACGGGCACCCTCCTGTCCCTGGATGCGAAGCGCAAGTCGCCGCTGAGCTTCGTGAGCCACGGACATTCGGACCACATCGCCAGGCACGAGCGAACCATCGCCACGACGGCGACGCTGCGCTTCATGGAGCATCGGCTGGGGCCGGTGAGTGCGCCGCTGGCCGCGCCGTATCGCCGTCCGTTCGAGCTGGGGCCGCTGGTGTTGGAGCTGCTGCCGGCGGGGCACATCCTGGGCAGCGCGCAGCTTCGAGTCATCCGCGCGGATGGGCGGCGCGTCGTCTACACGGGGGATTTGAACGTGGTGCCGTCGTTGACGGCGGAGGCGACGGAGGTGGCGGAGTGCGACACGCTCGTCATCGAGTCGACCTTCGGTCATCCGCGCTACCGCTTCCCGCCGCGTGACGAGGTGTGGGGGCAGGTGGAGGCCTGGATTCGGCGGCAGCTCGAGCGGGACGCGGTGCCGGTGGTGCTGGGGTATCCGCTGGGCAAGAGCCAGGAGGCGATGAAGTTCCTGGCGGGCAGGGGTTTCCCGTTGGTGGCGCACTCGTCGATTTTCGAGGTGGCGCAGCTCTACGCGGAGCTGGGCGTGCCGATTGAAAACCTGCGGTGCTTCCACGGGAAGGTGGAGCCGGGCGAGGTGCTGTTCTTCCCGCCGCATCAGGCGAGGGGCGGGGCGCTGGCGCACCTGTGGCCGCGCGGGAGTGCCGTGCTGACAGGGTGGGCGATGGACCCGGGTGCGGCGCGACGGTACGGCGCGGACGTGGCGTTTCCGGTGTCGGACCACGCGGACTTTCCCTCGCTGATGGCCTACGTGAAGGCGACAGGGGCGAGCGAGGTGATTACGTGTCACGGCTTCGCGGAGGAGCTGGCGCAGGCGCTGCGGGACGCGGGAGTGGATGCGCGGCCGCTGGGAGGCAAGCCGCAGCAGCTCTCGTTGCTGTGAGGCGGAGAGGGTGAGGACCGGAGTAGAATGGGGCCATGCCTTCCCGTTCTCCACAGCCTGTGGGCCAGGTGGTCCGCGTCCTGGTGTGCACCGAGAAGAAGACCTTCGTGACTCGGGAGTTGTCCGAGGTGCGGGTCACGTTCGAGGGAATCGACGGAGACCGGCACGCGGGGCACACGCGGCCGGCGGACGTGCGCACGCCGTGGTACCCGAAGGGGACGCCCATCCGGAACACGCGGCAGCTCTCGCTGGTGTCGACGGAGGAGCTGGCGTTGGTGGCGGAGACGCTCGGAGTGCCGAAGGTGCTCGCGTCATGGCTGGGAGCAAATCTGGAGTTGGTGGGCGTGCCGAGGCTGACGCACCTGCCACCGGGGACGCGGCTGTTCTTTCCCGACGACGCGGTGCTCGCGGTGGAAGGCGAGAACGAGCCGTGCACCGGACCGGGGAAGGTCATCGAGGAGCACCATCCGGACCACGTGAAGCTGGCGAGCCGCTTCGTGAAGTCCGCGTGGGAGCGACGGGGCCTGGTGGCCTGGGTGGACCGGCCTGGTGTCATCCGCGTGGGAGATGATGTCCGCGTGATGTTGCCGAAGCCGGTGACGTACGTGCTGCCTTAGTCAGCGGGAAGGTTCAGGCTCTTTTCGAATTCCCAGAGGAGGAGCCAGAACCGTTCCCAGGCTGCGTCCGCAGTGGGGCTTTCAAGGACCAGGGTCCTGATTGCTCCGTGGCATGTGCTCCAGCCGAACTTCTCGCGAAGGAATTGCGAGAACGCCTGATTGAATTCCTCGATTGGCACCGGGACCTTGTGCACATGAATCGCTGACGAGTAGCCGATGATGACTGCTTCGAGGGTACGCAACTGCAGTTCCCGCTCCTTCTCCGAGTCGATGAGAAAGGCCTGGGGGTATTTCTCGACGAGTCGCAGCATGTCGAAGATGGAGGCCATGAAGTTCCCGGAAGCCAATGGCGAGGGTGCGCGTGTTACGTCTGCCTGTCATGCGATGTCGCGGGGGCAGTGAGCATACCAACGAGAGTCCTGCCGGCGGTGTTGGGCGGCGCAATGTTTCCGCTGTCCCGATGGGCTGGTTGATGGTGCTGTCCATCCTGCTCGTGGTGGCGGGCTGTGCGACGACCTCCGAAGGTTCGGGTGGCAATGTCTGGCTGGGGCGAGGCGCGGTCCCGACTCAGGATGAGTCCGAAATGTTGCGGGCCGCCGAGGCAGAGGTCGTCCGGGTCGTCGAGCAAATAGGCGCGACTGTTCGCGACATCGACTCGGTAGGGGCGCACCTGACGCTGACGTTCTGGTTGGAGCGAGGTGCGCTGACCTGGACTGGCTACGAGGCTCGGGAGCGTGTGGGGCATCGAGGAGGTCCGGTCGGAGCAGCGGATATTCGGGACGCGCTGCGAGAGGTGCTCGCTGGCTACGGTCTGGAGCGCACGGGGCAGGTGGTCTTGTCGCTGCGCCGGGAAGAGAGGCAGTGGTCGGTGGACTATTCGTTCCATCGCCAAGCGGAGCGCCCACCCGAGGCCAGGACGCTGCCAGTGCAGTGGGCTGATGACACTGGGCCCGACGAGGTTCCATCGGGGCTGGCGCGTCTCCTGGCAGGGATAGGTGTCCCCAACGGGGGAGAGGCCTGGCTGGAGGCCGATGCGGTGCTGGAGGACGGTCGCGTGGTCGGGTGGGAGCTGCACCACTTCCAGGTGACTCGGAGCGGAGCAGGTGGTTCTCCGCAGGCCCCGGCGTCACGAGTCGGTCGGGAGGTGGTTCGGCTTACACGCTCCTTCCAGGATGGTATCGGGCCGCGCACGGTGCGGTTCGGAATCCGGCTGACCCACAGTCGGGGTGAAGGTGACGGTTGGGTGGAGTCCGCGCGAGTCGTCGGCTTCGCGCCACCGACGGGACTCGAGCCGGAAGTCGCCGCTGAGTACCGGGCGATGCACGAGGACATCGTGCGGCGCTGGCGAGAAGGTGTCGCGGAGGGCTTCACCTGGCTGGCTCAGCGAGGCGTGCAGGAACTGGCGCTCTGGTACGTGGGCGCTGTCGCGATCAAGGGCGCGGGCTTCCTCGCGGTTCGCGGTGGCGGCATCGTTCGGAAGGCGCTGCGTCAGGGCAAAGAGGCTGCGAGCGGCTGGTTGCGGACCATGCTGTCTCGGGTGCCGCAGAGCGAGGGCCGCGCTTTCGAGCGACTGTGGACGAAGGTTCAGCTCGAAGGGGAGCGAGCGCTCACCACCAGTGAACGGGGCGAGCTGCGTGCGCTCATGGCTCGCATCGAGAAGTTGGCCTCGATGCCGCTCGAACTGGGGGAGAAGCACGGACTGCGGAAGGCCGCGCGAATCTCTTACAAGAGAGCCCGTCCGGACTTGGCCCCCGCCATGGACGCATTTTCAGATCGCTATCCGGTCCACCACCGACGTCCCCTGGAATATGCGCACTTGTTTCCGGAGGAGGACATCAATGCTTCGAGCCGACTCGCCGTGGTCCAAGACTTCATCCATGAGCGAGTGAGTCGCCTCTGGACGAAGTTCCGAACCGCCCAGCGAACCGCGACGCGTGACGAAGTCGAGGCCGCGACGAGGATCATCGACTCGCATTTCGAGTCCTGGTACCACCGTGTCGAAGTTCCACGAGGCGAGCAGGTTTTCATCGAGCGGGCCGAGCAGGCGGCGCTTGAGGCGTTGAAGTCGCGTTTCCCGAAGGTGAACTGAGCAGGAGTTCGACGATGGAGCAGCCGATACTGCCTGGGTTCGACCGATTGGTTTCCGTTTGCAAGCGGGAGTCCCTGGAGATGCGCCTGACCGCTCCCGCCCAGCGTCCTCTCAGGGGAGGGGAGGGCGTGGGTGGGCATCCCCTGGACCCGATGTTGGCGGCCTTCTATTCGAGGTCGGGCAGCGCGAGGTTCGCGGATGACGCCTATCTCCTCCGCGTCAATGACGACGAGAACCAGCTCGACGAGAAGAACCAGTGGTGGCGCGAGAGTTGGCAGAAGCGCTTTGACTTGACGGTCTGCGTTTTCGGTGGAGAAGCCAACCTTGCCTATTACTTCGCCACGGTTCCCGGCCTGGCGGACGCGCGAGGATGTCAGCCCGTCGTTGAAGTGGACACCTACGAACTCGACGGGCCGGTCGTCATGCCGCTCGCCTCGAACGTGGACCGCTTCTTCGACCTGTACGCGAGCTACCTGGAAGCGCTCGTTGCTCACGAGGACTACGCGGAGCGTGGTTCAGCGGCGCTCAGCTTTCCCTGGAAGGTTCCACACCTGGTCGCGCGCGACGAGCGCCTCGTCCAGCTCATCGAGGAAGGTCGCTTCGACTTCCCCCAGGCTGGCCCTGAGGCCCGTACCTGGGCACTCCAAGTCCTCGAAGCCCGCCGACGCATCATGTGACGTAGGCCGCGCCCTCTGTCCGTGACGCATGCACGCGCTGAAGGAAGCGCCGCATGAGGAACGCGTTTTCATCCAGGTGCGTCTCCAGAGCCCAGTGCCCCGCGTCGAGCAGATGGAGCTCCGCATCCGGCAAGTACGCCCGCGCCGACTCCTCGGGCATGTACCCGTCGTGCGGTCCCCACACAATCAACGTCGGCGGCTGGCACTCACGCAGATACGCCTGGAACCGAGGCATCCACGCCAGCGTTGTGCGCTGATCCGCGAGCAGGTCGACCCAGTGCTCCTTGCGTATGCTCGGACCTCCCGAACTGGACGAGTCCCGACGCCACCCGCGAGACCAGCTCGGAGACAAGCCCGTGTCTCCGTCGGAACCTGGTCATCCCCAGGGCCTCGTGAGCACACGCTCCGCTCGTCCGCTCCCCATCCAGACAGGCCAGCGCGTCCCCCAGAAACACCGCGGGGCCGCCGAGTCCCCAAGAGGACTCCAGCGGCCCCGAGGGCCCCACCACTCAACTCGCCGTCACTCCGCGTCGGGCGATTGAACGATGAGCTTCTCCTTGCCACACACGTCACAGCGCAGGTGGATGAACAAATCCCCGTCGCTCTCCTCGGGCACCGAGCCCTCGGGAACGCCGAGCTCCGCCTTCGCCAGCGCCGCCACCTTCGTGGGAATCTCCTCCGCCTTCAGCGACTGGACGTAGGTCATCTCCCGCTCGTGGCACTCGCGCGTCTCCGGCCCGTGCAGCCACGCCGGCTCCATCCCCTCCGGCAGCCGGCTGACCAGCTCCAGGTTGGACACCGACTCCGCCAGGTACGCCAGCCGGCGCAACCGCGCCTCCTCGGGCAGCGCCGAGAAGACCTGGAAGCCCTCGAACAGCGCGTCGCGGTTGTCGCCGGTGGCCAGGTGCGCCAGCTCCAGCGCCGCCTCGCTCGACTCCAGCGCCTCGTCCCAGTTGTTGTCCGGGTTGAAGCCCGCCTCCAACAGCGACGTGTACAGCTGCGTCGCCGCCAGCCGCCGCCGAGCCTCCTGCAGGTGCTCCACCACCTCGTGCGTCAGCCGCAACTCCAACAGCGCGCCCGTCGTCCGAGGGTCGATGGACCCCGTCAGGTCATCCACGTCCACTTCTTCCCGCAGCGCGGCCTTCAACACCTGCGCCGCGGAGAAGCGGAACAGCGGCAACACACCCACTTCGCGCAGGTACATGGCCGACACGGCCGCGTCCTTGGCACCCATCCGCAGCGCCTTCTGCGCCTTCTCCACCACGCCCGGGTCCGCCGACGGCTTCTTGTTCTCCAGCCGCGTCTTCACCGCCTCGCGGTAGAGCGTCTCCAGCGAGCTGCCCGGAGGCATCCGCTGCGGCACCAGCGGCCTCAAGCCCGGCACGTCCAACACCCACAACGGCGGCATCGCCATCCGCTTCAGGCCCCGGAAGAAGAGCGAGCCGGGCGGGTCCTGCGGCTTGAACGGCGGCAGCTCCTCGGACGGCTCTCCCATCATGAGCGCCGCGGCCTGCACGCCCAGCGCCTTCTCCCGCTGTTCGCGGGTGAACGCGGTGATGCCCTGGGCCGGAGGCGGAGGCGGAGGAGGTGCTTCCTCTCCGTCCAGACCCACCACCCGGTCCATGTCCACATCGTCCATCTCCACGTCGTCCAGACCCTTGGCGCCCGTGAAGTCACAGCGGAGCAGCTTCAGCTTCTCGAAGGTGGCCCCTTCGAGGTTGGCCCCCCGGAAGTCACAGTCCTGGAGCCGCCCGCCGTGGAAATAGGCGTTCGACAGGTCCGTGTCCCGGAAGTTGATTTTCGACAGATCGCACCGCTCCCACTCGGAGCCGACGAGCCCGAGGCCCGACAAGTCCGCGTTGGCGGAGAAAAGTTGCGTGAAGGTGGCTCCAGTGTGCTCGGACGGGACCTGACCGGCCTTGCGCAGTCGGTTCCACTCGGCCGACCCGTTCTGGAGGAGCTTCTCGATACTGAGGGCTTTCGGCATGGACCGGGGATTATTCGTATGGTCTGGTCCGCGCGCCAGCACAAATGATCGAGTACCGAATCGAGACCGACACCGCCGGGATGCGCCTGGACAAGCTCCTGCGCAAACGGCTCCCCACTGTCCCCGTGAGTCACCTGTTCAAGATGATTCGCACCAAGAAGGTGCGGGTGAACGGGAAACGTGCCCAGCCCGAGCAGTTGCTCGCGGACGGAGACGTGCTCACCATCCGTGGAGACGAGCAGACGCTCAGGGGAGAGGACCGTCCGAAAGTGGACCGTCCACCCCCGCCGGTGGACCCCAGCCGGCTGGTCATTCTGAGAGAGGACGACTGGTTGATGGCCGTGGACAAGCCCAGCGGGATGGCCGTCCATACCGGAAGCGGCATCACCGGCGGCACGCTGGTGGACTATGTGCGCGCCTATCTGGGACCCAAGGCCGTCCGGAACGACTTCACGGCGTCACCCGCCCACCGCCTGGACCGGGAGACCTCCGGCGTCATCCTGGTCGCCAAACGGCGCCCGGCGATGGTGCACTTCACGGAGGTCTTCACCCACGGGCTCTCCAAGAAGCGCTACGTCACCCTGGTGAAGGGGAAGATGCCCAAGGAGTCCGGGGTCATCGACCTGCCCCTGTCCGAGCACCAGCAGACGGCCGAATCCAAGGCCCGGCGCGGGGTCAACATGCAGGAGGCCCTCACCCGCTGG
Source organism: Myxococcus sp. AM011 (assembly GCF_013372595.1). Lineage (NCBI taxonomy): Bacteria > Pseudomonadati > Myxococcota > Myxococcia > Myxococcales > Myxococcaceae > Myxococcus > Myxococcus sp. AM011. The sequence continues at coordinate 21,017 of NZ_JABXEM010000050.1, read as the reverse complement.
AAGGTCGTCAAGCAGTCGGGCGAGGTGGCGCTCCTGTCCTGCTCCATCGAGACCGGGCGCACCCATCAGATAAGAAGGCACCTGGCCTCCATTGGCCACCCGGTGGTCGGGGACAAGAAATACGGTGACTTCGCCTTCAACCGCGACGTGCAGGCGCGCTGGGGGCTCAAGAGGTTGTTCCTGCACGCCGAGCGCATCGAATTTCCACACCCTGAAGGCGGGGCGAAGGTGGCCGTGGAAGCCCCCATCCCCCCCGAGCTCCGAGACGTGCTCAAGCGGGCCGCATTGCTGCCCTGAGGCCGTGACGCCCGCGAGGTTCCGATACACGTATGTCCGACTCCAAGACGACTGACCGAAGCCGCTCGAAGCTGGTGCTGAAGGGGGTTCCCCCCGGGCGCTGGTGGAAGGTGCTGCTGAAGCTGGGTGGGTGGCTGGCCCTCACGGGTGCCACGGCGGGCGCGGTGGGCCTGGTGGCCATCTACTACGTGTACTCGAACGGGCTGCCGGCCATCCCCAAGGTGGACGAGTACTGGCCGCCCATCGTCACCGAGGTCTACACCGACGACGCGGTGCTCGCGGGCGAGTTCTACAACGAGCGGCGCAAAGTGGTGCCCTACGAGCGGATTCCGAAGCGGCTGGTGCAGGCGTTCATCGCCAGCGAGGACTCCAGCTTCTTCGACCACTTCGGCGTGGACATCCTGGGCACCTCGCGCGCGGCCTTCAAGACGATTGGCTCGAAGCTGGGCCTGCGCTCCGGCGGCATCCAGGGTGGTTCCACCCTGACGCAGCAGACGGCGAAGGCGGTGCTCATCTCCGCGGAGGGCTACAAGTCCGCCACCGCGAAGACGCTCACCCGCAAGATTCGCGAGGCCATCCTCGCCCTGCGGTTGGAGCAGTCGCTCACCAAGGAGGAGATTCTCTACCTCTACCTGAACAACGTCTTCCTCGGGCACCACAGCTACGGCGTGCAGAGCGCGGCGGAGAACTACTACCGCAAGGACGTGCGGGATTTGACGCTCGGGGAGATGACGCTCATCGCCGGCCTTCCGCAGGCGCCCAGCCGCTACTCGCCCTTCCTGCGTCCGGAGGCCGCCCGCAAGCGCCGCTCCTACGTGCTGCGCCGCATGCTGGTGGAAGGGATGATTTCGCAGGCCGAGCACGACACGGCCAACGCGGAAGTGGTGAACGTGTTCCCCGTGGAGGACGTCTTCCACGAGTTCGCCCCGTACTTCGTGGAGCAGGTGCGCAAGGACGTGGTGGACCGGTACGGCAACCCCGTGCTGCTCAAGGACGGCCTCAAGATTTTCACCACCATGGACAGCGAGCGCCAGCGCGCCGCGCAGGACGCGGTGATGGATGGGCTGCTCTCCGTGGACAAGCGCCAGGGCTGGCGTGGGCCGGTGCAGCAGCTCACGCCGGAGGCGATGAAGACCTTCATCGACCGCGCGAAGAAGTCCATGGGCAAGGACGCGCTCGCCGAAAACCGGCTCTACGTGGCCGCCGTCACGCAGATTGACTCGGACGGCAAGGGCGCGGACGTCCAGGTGGGACCGCATGCGGGGCGGCTGCCGCTGCTCGGCATGCGCTGGGCGCGCAAGGTGAACCCGGAGGGCTACTACCCGGCGATGATGATTTCGTCGGTGAAGAAGGCCATCGCCGTGGGCGACCTCGTCGTTGTCCGTCACGTGACGAAGAAGGACCTCACGGACGACAAGGAGCAGTGGGACAAGAAGTTGGCGGAGGACATCCCCGAGGAGGGCGTGAAGCTCTTCCGGCTGGAGCAGACGCCCGAGGCGCAGAGCGCGCTCGTCTCCGTGGACCCCCACCGCCAGTACCTCACGGCCATGGTGGGCGGGTACGACTTCGACGACAACGAGTTCAACCGCGCCTTCCAGGCGTGCCGTCAGCCGGGCAGCTCGTTCAAGCCCTTCGTGTACTCGGCGGCGCTGGAGCAGCTGAACTGGACGGAGGCGACCGTCATCGTCGACTCGCCCATTGTGGAGCACGACCCGGACAACAAGGTGTCGTGGAAGCCGGCGAACTACAGCGAGGAGTTCGTGGGGGACGTGCTCTTGCGCACCGCGCTCGTCAACTCGATGAACATCCCCGCGGTGAAGACGTTCGGCGCGGTGGGCGTGAAGAACATGGCGGCGTGGAGCACGAAGCTGGGCATCACCACGCCCATGAACATGGACTTCTCCGCGGCGCTCGGCTCCTCGTGCGTGTACCCGCTGGACCTGGCGAACGCCTACGCGACGTTCAACCGCTACGGCCGCAAGAAGCCCACGTACTTCGTGCGCAAGGTGGAGGACCGCTTCGGCCGCACGCTGGAGGACCACACCGCGTTCGATGACGCGTGGGCGCCGCTGCAGGACCGCGTGGCCGCCGGCTACGCGCGCCTCTTCGAGCCTGGTGAGCAGGTGATGAGCGCGGAGGTCGGCTTCATCCTCACGCACCTGTTGCGCGGCGTGGTGCTCCAGGGCACGGGGGGGCCTGCCACGCGCCTGGGCAAGCCCGCCGCCGGCAAGACGGGCACGACGAACGACTCCTTTGATGCGTGGTTCGCGGCGTACACGAGAGATCTCGTGACGGTGGCGTGGGTGGGCTACGACTTGAACCCGCATCCGCTCGGCCGGTACGAGACGGGTGGCCGCGCGGCGCTGCCCATCTGGCTCAACTACATGAAGCGCGCGCTGGAGGGTCGGCCGCAGTCGGAGTTCTACCCGTGGCAGTCGATGGACCTGGTGCGGCTCCACATCGACAAGAAGACGGGCAAGATTGCCAGCCCCGGCGCGAAGGGCTCGGAGTTGATGTTCTTCAAGAAGGGCACCGAGCCGAAGGACGCCGTGCCCGACAAGAACCAGGTCGACGTGGACCAGTTCATGATGGGCGCGCAGTAGCGCTCACCGACGTGGACTTCCGGGCCCCGTGCGCCTCCTTCGGGAGGACGCGGGGCCCGAGTCGTTTCAGGCGCCCGTGCGGAAGCGGCGCGCGGGCTCCACGTGACGCTGGATGGCCGCGCGGAGTGACGCCACATCCGGCCCTGCTTCGAGCACGGAGCGCGTCGCGGTGGGGATGATTTGCGCCTCGCGCCCGGCGAACAGGCGCTTGAGGTCGTCGAAGCCCGCGCCCTGCGCGCCGATTCCAGGCGTCAGCATCAGCGCGCCGCCCAGCCGCTCCACGATGTCCCGGTCCGACGCGGGGAGGGTGGCCCCCATCACCGCGCCCGCGGGCAGCACACCCGGTCCCGCCTTCTCGTTCAGCTCGCGCAGCCCGTCCGCGAGGACCTCCGCCACGGTACGTCCATCGCCGCCAGTGGACGTCTGGAGCGACGTGCCCTCCGGGTTGGAGGAACGCACGACGAGGAAGGCACAGGCGCCCGACGCCCGCGCCCGCTCAATCGTCTTCACCAGCGCGCCCAGGCCCAGGTACGCGGAGAAGGTGGCCGCGTCCGCTTCGTAGGCGCTACCCACGCCGAAGACGGTCTCCGCGTAGGCGTCCATGGTGGAGCCGATATCCCCACGCTTCACGTCGAGCAGCGCGAGCGTGCCCGCCGCCTTGAAGCGCTTCATCAGCGCCTGGAGCGTCTGGAGTCCCGCGGGGCCGTGGCGTTCGAAGAACGCGCTCTGCGGCTTCACCACCGCGACGCTGTCACCCGCTGCGTCCGCGATGCGCTCACAGAAGTCCGAGAGGCCCTGCGCCGTGTCGGGCAGTCCCCAGCGCGCGAGCAAATCCTTCGACGGGTCGACGCCGAGGCAGAACGGAGAGCGCTCGTCGGCGAGCCGGGCGAAGCGCTGGGCGAAGGATGGAGGGGTCGTCACCGTTCCAGCTCCTGTGCGGGGTCAGCGCAGCCGGCGGGCGGCCGCGTCGAAGAGAGGGTTGGGCAGCACCTTCGCCAGCCGCGAGGGCAGGGCGAGTTGCCACGGGAAGGACAGCTCCGTCTCACCGCGCAGGATGGCCGTGCCCATCAGCTCCACCGCCGCGTCCGTCTCCATCAGGAAGGGCATGGGGAAGTGGTTGTCCGCGGTCATCTCGCTCTTCACGAAGCCCGGGTAGATGGTGGTGACGCGCACGCCGGTGCTGCTCAGGTCCACGCGCAGGCTCTCCATGAACGTGGCGAGGAACGCCTTCGAGGCCGAGTACGCCGCATGTCCCGCCAACCCCCGATGGGCCGCGAGGCTGGAGATGCCCACCACATGTCCCCGGCGGCGCTCCACCATTTGCGGCAGCACGGCCGTCAGCGTGGCGGCGGCGCCGGTGACGTTGGTGTCGATGATGGCCCGCACCTTGTCCCATTCCAGGCGCTTGCCATGCGTCACACCGCCGACGCCCGCGTTGGCCACGACGAGGTCCAGGCCACCGCACTCCGAGTCGAGCTCGCGCAGGCGCTCCAGGTGGGCCTCCGTGCGCGTGACATCCAGCTCCAGCGGCTCCACCGTCGCGCCCGCGGCCTGGGCCTCGTCGGCGAGGGCCTGGAGCTGCGGCATCCTGCGCCCGGCGGCGAAGACGCGCAGGCCGCGCTTGGCCAGCCACAGCGCCAACCCTCGTCCCAGGCCGCTCGAGGCGCCCGTCACCAGCGCCGTCCGGTAGCTCATCTCCGCCATGGTGTCTCCTCCTGGCTGCGTCGCTGCTTCTCGCACGGTTGGCGGCGGAATTGGGACACAAAACCATGCGGGGCCTCGTCCGTCCGGCCGCGTCCGGAGCGCCAGGGTGTTGACGAGCATGCACGCGCCGGCCCTTCCGTGCGTGCTTCGCTCGGCGGCCGGCCGATGGCACAGGGCCTGTTCGTCCGCACCTTGTCTCCACGAGGAGGGACGCGCACATGACGCCCTCGAACTGCGTGCTCGCCATCGACGACGACCCCGACATCCTCCTGGCATTCAAGGACGTGTTGGAGCTGGAGGGGCACAGCGTGTTGCTGGCGCACAGCGGGCGTGAGGCGCTGGAGCTGCTGCGCGGGGGCGCACGTCCCTCCGTGATTCTGTTGGACTTGATGATGCCGGACGTCAACGGCTGGGAGTTCCGCGACAGACAGCGCGAGGACGCCTTGCTGGCGCCCATCCCCGTGGTGGTCATCTCCGGGCAGGGCGTGAGCGCTCGCGAGGTCGCCGCGCTCGGCGTGGACGACTACCTGCGCAAGCCCGTGGACGTGGAGCAGCTGCTCGGCGCTGTCTCCCGCTACGTGCTCGACGCGGAGAAGCAGCCCCAGCCCGTGTGAGGCGGAGGCCCGCGCCGCTGGAAGGACGCGGGCCCCACCCACTCAGGCGCTCAGTGCATGCCCGAGGGCGCGCTCTCCAGCTTGGCGACCACCTGGTCCACCGAGAAGCTCGACGGACGCTGGCGCGGCGGGAACTCGCGGAAGCTCGAGAGGAACCGGGCCACGGCCTGCTGCGCCGGCACGAAGTAGAAGGCGTGGTCGATGAGCCAGGTCTGGTAGCCGACGGCGTCCTGCGAGCGCTCCAGCGGGTCGGCGCGCAGGTCGAACGCGAGCGGGGCGCGGCGGATGGTGAAGGGCTCGCCCCAGGCCTCGATGCCCTTGGCGTTCTGTTCCGCGAAGACGAGCTTCATGCGCCCGTGGCGCACGGCGACCAGCTCCCCGTCGTCGCCGAAGTAGAAGAACTCCGTGCGCGCCGAGGGCCCCTTGCTGGACAACAGCTCCGTCTGGTCGTAGCCATCCAGGTGGACCTTGAAGGTCTTGTCGTTGGCCTCGTGGCCGCTCTTGAGCTTGTCCACGATGTCCGGGTCGCCCGCCGCCGCGAGGAACGTGGGCAGCCAGTCCTCGGACGAGAACAGCTCGTTGATTTGCGTGCCGGGCTGAATCACGCCGGGCCAGCGCACGACGCATGGCGCGCGGAAGGCGCCCTCCCAGTTGGTGTCCTTCTCGCCGCGGAAGGGCGTCATGCCGCCGTCGGGCCACATGCACGTCATCGCCCCGTTGTCCGTGGTGTAGACGACGATGGTGTCCTCCGACAGCCCCAGCGAGTCGAGCTTGTCGAGGAGCTCCCCGACCATGCCGTCATGCTCCACCATGCCGTCCGGGTAGAGGCCGAGCCCCGTCTTGCCCCGCGACTCCGGCTTCAGGTGCGTGTGCACGTGCATGCGCGTGGTGTTGAACCACATGAAGAACGGCTGGGAGGACTTCTTCGCGTCCTCCAGGTAGTCCATGGCGGAGGAGAGGAACTCCTCGTCCACCGTCTCCATCCGCTTCTTCGTCAGCGGGCCGGTGTCCTCCACCTTCTGTCCGCCCTTGCCGTCCGACTTGCAGCGCAGCACGCCGCGCGGACCGAAGCGCTTCCTGAAGGCCGGGTCCTTGGGGTAGTCCGGGTTCTCGGGCTCCTCCTCCGCGTTGAGGTGGTAGAGGTTGCCGAAGAACTCGTCGAAGCCGTGGACGGTGGGCAGGTACTCGTCGCGGTCTCCCAGGTGGTTCTTGCCGAACTGCGCGGTCCGGTAGCCCTGGGCCTTGAGGAGGTCCGCGATGGTCGGGTCCTCGGGCTGGAGGCCGACCTTGGCGCCCGGCATGCCGACCTTGGTGAGGCCGGTGCGGAACGGACACTGGCCGGTGATGAAGGCCGCGCGCCCCGCCGTGCAGCTCTGCTGCGCGTAGTAGTCGGTGAGCAGCGCGCCTTCCTTCGCCAGCCGGTCGATGTTCGGCGTGCGATAGCCCATCACCCCGAGGTTGTAGGCACTGACGTTCCAGTAGCCGATGTCGTCACCGAAGATGACGATGATGTTGGGTTGCTTCTTCGCTTCCTTCTTCTTCTGGGTCGCCATCGAGTCCCCCGACGTGAATGTGGAATAGGAGTGAGCGTGACGCCCTCGGGGGACAAGGCGGGGCGGACGGGTGGACAGGCCGACGGTGCAGCGGCTCGGTCCGACTTCGTGCGCGGCGGACACCGGGCTCCATTCACGGGGCAATGGCGTGGGTGCTGGCCCGTGGCCACCTTGCGGCGTTCCGCGAGTCTCGGGTGGATGGATGCCAGGAGTCAGGCCGTGGGGACTGTTGCTGCTGCTCCTGATGTCGCCCCTGGCCCGGGGGCAGGACGCGCACTACTGGACGCGGCGGTGAGGGACCAGGAGACGAACATCCAGGTGCTCGCGCAGGGCTCGGGCTCCGGAGGCAGCGCGCTGCTGTCCACGCTGGGGCGGGACTTCCACCTGCGACACGTGCGGCTGCTCGCGAAGCTGGGCGTGAGCTACCAGCGCGAGCACCTGTCCGCGGGCCTCACGGTGACGACTCCGAGCGTGGCGCTGTGGGGAGAGGGCGAGTCGAACTTCGAGCGAGCGATTCTGGAGCGGGGCTTCGGGCTGTCGTCGCTGCCCGCGTCGGCCTTCGACTTCCAGGATGGACTGGAGGCGAGGTTTCACTCGAGCTGGGCGGTGGCGCTCGGCGTGGGTGGGACGCTGGGGAGCACCTCCGTGTATCTCGCGGTGGAGGGCTTCGCCCGGGTGAAGCCCTTCACGCTGGTCGATGCCAGCCCGTTCTCCCCTCGTGACTCCCAGGAGGTCATCGACCCGGACGTCGACTTCGCGCTCGCGCCGCTGGTCAACGTGGCGCTGGGCGTGGAGCAGCGGCTGGGTTCCCGCCTGCGCGCGTACCTGAGCGCCCACACCGACTTCAGCGGCGAGACGGAGACGTCGAACATGAACGCGCTGCTGTCGGGCTGGGACCTCTACCATGTCGCCACCGGCCTGCACTTCACCGTGGGCCGCTCGCGTTTCACGTTGGGCGGCAACGTGGCCTTCGGGCAGCAGACCACCGAGCGGCTCGCCGACGCGGTGGAGCGCGCGGGCCTCCAGCCGCTGTCCGCGAGCCAGAAGATCCGTTTCCTCCAGCTCAGCCTCATCATCGGCGCCAGCTTCGCGCTGGTGGAGAAGGACCAGACTGCCGACGAGGACACCGCCGACGAGGCGCCCGAGATGCGGTGACGCTGCTCGGTGCGGGGAACACGGCGTCGCCCCGGAGGGCTGGTTTCCGCGCGCGCGACGGGTCCCCACCTCCAGGTTCGGGCGGTCCGCGTCCGTCGCGTGGAGACGGACTCCGTCGGAAGGGCAGGTCGCCAGGAGGGCGGCGCGCATGAGCGAGGCAACGGAGCCCGGGGCGCTGCTCGACGAGGACGCGACAGTGGCCCTGCTGCTCGACCTGGCGAGGGCGCTGCACCTGTCGTACGTGCCGTCCTTTGGCGTGGAGAACCGCGTGAGGAAGGCGGCCCGGGCCTGGGGGTTGGAGGTGGACGTGTTCACCCTCCAGACGCTGGCGGTGACGGAGGTGCGCTCGGGCGCGGCGCGCCGGGTCGACTTCCACCGGCTGCCCTTCAATCCACATTGGAACCTGACGCGCGCCGCCTCGCTGCTCCTGCTGTCGGAGTCGATTTCGCGGGGGAAGCGCACGGTGGCCGAGGCCCGCGCCGAGCTGGACGGCATCATGGCGCCGCATCGGCTGCATCCCGAGTGGCTCGTCTACCTCGCGTATGGCGTGTATGGCGCCGCGGTCGCCGCGCGCGTCGGTGGGGGCTGGTGGGAGCTGGTGGCGGCGCTCGCGGTGGGGGTGCTCGCGGGAGGCATTCACTTCGGCACGCTCAAGTCCGAGCGGGTGGACCTGCAGAAGAGCTTCCTCGCGGCGTTCCTGGGGACGTTGCTCGCCTTCGGACTGACCTTCGTCCTTCCGTCGTTCGATGCGGCGCGAGCCCTCTTCGGAGGCATCACGCTGCTCGTGCCGGCGATGGTGGTGACGCTGGGCTCGGCGGAGCTGGTGGGCGAGTCGGTGGAGGCGGGGTTGTCGCGGCTCACCTATGGACTGCTGCGCTTCCTCATGCTGGGCGTGGGCATCGCCGCCGCGGGCACGCTCTGGGGCTTGTTCGGGCCGCTCCCGCTTCAGACCCATGCGAACGCGCTGCCGCATGCGGTGGTGGTGGTCATCATCGCCGTGGGTGGGCTGGCGTTGACGGTGTGCATGTCCGCGAGGCGCCGAGATACGCCGTGGATCGTGGGCGCCGTGTTGCTGGCGTGGGGTGTCCAGGAGCTCACCAAGGGGGTGCTCGGCGACAAGGGCAGCCCGCTCATCTCCGCCTTCGTCCTGGGCGTGGCGGGACAGCTCTACAGCCGGCTGCCGGGGCGGCTCCCGTCGACGCTCATCATGCCCGGACTGCTCCAGCTCGCGCCGGGCTTCGTCGGCACGAGGGCCATCCTGGCGCTGCTCGGTGTCCAGGGGCAGGGCGACGACGCGCGTGTGTTCGAGCTGCTGCTCGTGGCGTTGCAGCTCGTGATGGGATTGTTGTTCGCCTTCATGCTCGGGCTGTCGCATGACGCCCGGGAGAGCACCCGGGAGCGCACGGAAGACTCCCAGCGCGCGAAGTTGGCGAAGCCGTCCCGCAACGAGTGACCGCGTCCCGCCGGAGCGGGCGTCAGGCCCTGCCTCGCGCGCCTCAGCGAGCTGGCGCCGAGAGGCGCTCCTCGTACCAGCGCCGTGCGTGCTTGAGCCGCACGTGGGTGCCACCGGGCTTGACTTCGATGGCACCACTGAGGACGCCCACCTTCGCGTAGATGAGCGCGTGCGTGGTTCCTCGTGCCGTCTCCATGCGGCCCTCCAACTCGAGCCCGTCCGCCTTCGCATGCAGCTCGCGGACCTGTAATCCCGCGTCGCTCATCCGCGCCTGCCCGGCGACGCTCAAGTCCCTGGCCTCCAGCAACGGCGAGAGGAACCCGGGCAGCTTCTTCTCGGCCGTGAGCATCGCGACGAACGGGTCCGCGTTGGAGAAGCGCGCGGAGAAGTGTGCCTCCAGCTCCGCGGGGTCGATGGTCAACCGCGCATGGGGCAGGTCGAAGCGCCCACTCCATCCGCGAATCGTGGTGTGTGGCGGATCCGCCGAGACGTGGTTCAGATGAAGCGCCGAGCCATCCAGGCCCAGGCTCTTGCCATGCAGGCTCAGGCGCCGCGCGTCGACCTCGACGGACGCCTTGCCGAGCACGAGGGTCTCCGCCCACCGCCCTTCCACCAGGTCCGTCTGGAGGTCCAGTCGCAACCGCCGCGGCGTCTTCTGCCCGGCGGAGCTGTCTGACGCCTCCAGCGTGGCGTGACCCGACTCCACGCGGAAGGTCTTCCCCATCCACGCGTTGAGCACCCGCAGGTCCACGGGCCGACTCCGCGCCACGTGCAGTTCGTGCGTCACCTGCGTCCCCGTGTCGGGGTCATGCATCTTCGCATTCAGCGTGAGAGAGACCTCCGGAACCTCCAGCACACGCCCGGCCTTGCCCTCCACGTGGACGGGCGCGAAGCGCATCCGCAGCACGCCGCGCGTCCCGGAGTCCCCGTCCTCCGTCACCTCGCCATGAACACTCCAGGGGGCACGCACACGCGCGGGGCCCACTCGCAGCTCCAGCGGAGCCCCGCTCGCATCCACGCGACTGCCCGCGGCCAGCTGTCCTCCTCGAATGAACACCTCCGCGTCGAGCTGACCGGCGCCTTCACCCAACAAGTCAGGGTGCTCCCGGGACACCAGCGCCCCGAGCCACGCGAGGTCGAGCACCTCCATCTTCACGCCCAGCCGCCCGTCGAACTTCTCCACCCGGCGCTTCTCCTCCCCCTCGGGCCGGATGGCATCGAGGGCCAGTTCGTGGGAGACCTCACGCACGCGCGCCACCGCCCGCCCTTCCAACTCCAGTGTTCCATCGGAGAGGCGGAGCGACTCCAGCGTCACGGTGAGCCGCTGTCCCGCGACCACGCGCACCGAGCCCTTCACCTGTCCCGGGCCCACATAACGCACCGGCTTCAACATCAGCTCGCGCAGGTCTTCCAACGTGACGTCGCGCAGCTCGATGTCCCACGGGTGCGCGCGTGGGTGTCTGGCCGGCGACTGTTCCAACGCGGGCATGCGCTCCGCCCGCACGCTCACACCTCGGGCTCGAACTCCCTCCGCGCGCACCCGACGGGACAGGAGCGCGAAGAGGGATGTGTCGGCGTCCACGTGCTCCGCGTCGATGCGCCACGCCGCGCGCGCATCCCGCTGCCGCACGAAGAAGCCTCGAAGGTGCACGGGTCCAGGCCACAGCCACCAGCCGCTGTGCCAGTCCACCTGCGTCCTCGGCGTGGCCCTGGCGAGCAGCGTGGGCACCAGGCCGACATTGAGCGCCAGGTTCAGCAGCGCTTCGAAGGCCAGCACCACCACGAGTCCCCACTTGAGGACCCGACGCCATCCGCCACGCCGCGCGCGGAACCAAGGAGGCGCGCGCGACGCCTGGGGCGCTTCGACGGACATGAAGCCCTCCCGGGCACGGCGGGTCCGTCAGGAGGTAGCCACGCGCGGGCTTCCAGGCATCGCACCCGGGGGCAGCGTCATGTCGACACCTTCGGATTACGCGCGTGGCATTTGCACCGTCACGGCGGGTCGAGCACTTCGCGCCATGACCCGCCGCGCCACCGAACCGAGCACCAGCCGACCCACGCCACCACGGCCATGCGTCCCCAGGCAGAGCAGATCCACGTCATGCCGCTCGGCGGCCTGGGCGATGACTTCCGCCACGTCATCCCCGGTCAGCACGGACGGTTCGACCTTGTGCTTTCCGTCCTGTTCCGCGCGGGGCACGCGAAGCTCCAACTGGCGCCGCGCCGCCTGGAGCTCCCGGGGTGTCGCTCCATCGGGTTCGACATGCAGCAGGTGGACCGTACCCCCGGGTGGGGTCAGCGCGAAGGCACTGGCACGCTCACCACCGACATCGCCGCCAGCCGCCGGGTGTCATGCGACACACTCCACAGTCGCGCGAGTGGCTTGCGGTGACGAGCGCCGACCACCAGCAGATCGACCTGTTCCTCGGCGGCCAGGGCGACCAGGGTGTCCGTGGCTCGGCCCGCGCCTGGTTCCAGCCGCACGCGTACCGTCAGACTCTCCGAGCGCAATGGCTCCAGGAGCGCGGACACCTCTCGCTCCAAGGCCTCGCGCGGGTCGGCGGACACGTCCCTGTAATCGTAGGGCCGCACCAGGTTCAACCCCCGCCGCTCGGTGTCGGAGGAAACCCAGAAGATGTGGCCGCCAACCACGTCCAGGGGGCCGACCTTCGCCAGGGCCCTCACCCAGTCGCGCGCGACCTCGAAGGACCGTGAGCGGTCCACGCCCAGCATCACGCGCAGGGGGCGCTGGCCGCGCGCCCACGCCTCCAGCCCCGCGCCTCCCGCGCGGCATCCCAGATGCCCTGCCCGAGGGTCCGCGTCATGTTGCTGGACAGGACGTGGACGAGACACAGCGAGGCGTTCATCCGCGAGGCGAGGAGGGCCGCTGTCTCGCAGGCTCGTCGCGAGGCATCCGAGCAGTCCGTGGTGCACGCAATGGCCATGGGGCCTCCCTGCGACAGCTCCTTGAGGCCAGTGACGGTCGTCGGCGCCATGCCATGGGTGAGAGAGGCGCTCGGCGTGCGTCGGTCCGCCTGCCCGGCACGGACGGACTCGCTCCAGCGGGGGCCCGGTCTGGCTTGAAGGAGATTGGGCGGCTCCCCGAGACAACCTCCTCGGGGGGACTATGTTTCGTGGAGGGGGAAGGGACGGCGCGGACGAGTGGTGACGCTTCGCATGCGGTTCTCCTGGCTCAAGAGCGCGGGGTTGCTGGCGGTATCCGCGGCGGGACTGGTGGTGGGAGGCCTTGCCTGGCTTCTTGGCGCCCCTCACGTCGCGGACGTCTCCTGGGCCGCGGGCACCGCGCCCGTGATGCTCGTCGTGGCGGCGTCCATCATCCAGTCCCTGCGCCGCGGCGCGATGGGGGTGGATATCGTCGCCCTGCTCGCGATGGCGGGCGCCCTGGGGCTCGGTCAGTACCTCGCGGGCGTCATCATCGCCCTCATGTACGCGAGCGGTGGTGCCCTGGAGGACTCCGCGCGCGCCCGTGCGAAGCGCGAGCTGTCCTCGCTGCTTGGACGGGCTCCCAAGGTCGCCACCCGATATGCGGAGGGCGGGCTCGTCCAGGTACCCGTGGAGGCGCTGAGGCCCGGCGACCTGTTGCTCATCAAGGGAGGCGAGGTGGTCCCCGTGGATGGCCTCGTGGTCTCCGCCGAGGCGGTGCTGGACGAGTCAGCACTCACGGGCGAGTCGCTCCCTGTCTCGCACCCCACGGGGCAGCGGGTGCGAAGCGGCCCCCTCAACGCGGGGCCGCCCTTCGAATTACGGGCCCTCTCCACGGCCGACGACAGTACCTATGCGGGCGTGGTGCGCCTGGTGCGGTCCGCGCAGGCCTCCAAGGCGCCCTTCGTTCGAATCGCCGACCGCTATGCGCTGCTCTTCGTCCCGCTCACCCTGGCCCTGGCTGGCGCGGCGTGGCTGTTGTCAGGCGACCCGGTGCGGGCGCTCGCCGTGCTCGTGGTGGCGACTCCCTGCCCCCTCATCATCGCCGCGCCGGTGGCCATCGTGTCTGGAATCTCGCGCGCGGCCCGCCGCGGGGTGCTCATCAAGGATGGCGCGGCCCTGGAGGCGCTTGCCCGGGCGCATACCTTGCTGTTCGACAAGACAGGCACCCTGACGTCGGGACAGGCGCGGCTCACCGCCATCGAGACTGATGGCCTCCAAGACCCCGAGGAGCTGCTGCGGCTGAGCGCTTCGCTGGAGCAGGCGTCCCAGCATGTCGTCGCCAGTTCCATCGTCACCTCCGCGCGTGAGCGGGGGCTGTCCCTCACCCTTCCCACCGGGGTGGAGGAGCAGCCCGGGGCGGGGATGCGCGGCGAGGTGGAGGGGCATCTGTTGAGGCTCGGCTCACCCGCCTGGGCTGGGGGCTCGGAAGTGCTCACGCCCTGGGCGCGTGCGGTGCTGCGGCGCATGGGGGATGAGGGCACTTCGGGTGTATTCGTCTCCGTGGACGGGCGGCTGGCTGGCGCCCTGCTTCTGGCGGACGAGATTCGCCTGGAGGCACCGAGGGCGCTGCGCCTGTTGAGACGGGCCGGCGTGAAGCGCTTCGTCATGGTGACCGGAGATAGAGCGGAGGTGGCGGAGGCGATTGGCGCCGCGCTGGGCGTGGACGCCGTGTTCTGTGAGCAGAGCCCCGAGGAGAAGGTGCGGACAGTCCTTTCCGAACGCGCCTCGGGCATCACCCTCATGGTGGGGGATGGCATCAACGATGCGCCCGCGCTGGCGGCCGCGGACGTGGGCGTTTCGATGGGGGCGCGCGGCTCGGGCGCGGCCGCCGAGGCCGCGGACGTGGTGCTGCTGGTGGACAGGCTGGACCGTCTCGTGGAGGCGATGCTCGTGGCACGCCGCGCTCGCTCCATCGCGTTGCAGAGCGTCGTGGTCGGGATGGGCTTGTCCCTGGTGGCCATGGGATTCGCGGCGGCCGGCATGCTGGGGCCGGTCGCGGGAGCGTTGCTTCAGGAGGGAATCGACGTCGCCGTCATTCTCAATGCCCTGCGGGCCTTGGGAGGCAAGGGCCTGTCCGCCGTGCGCCACGGCCTGTCGGAGCAAGAGGTGGGGCACCTGAGGCGTGAACACGTGGAGCTGCGTCCCGTGCTCGAGCGGGTCCAATCGCTGGCGGACCGGCTGGACGCGCTGGGCGCTCCCCAACAGAAGTCCGAACTGCTGGAACTGGATGGTCTGCTGCGAGAGCGGCTGTTGCCTCATGAGCGCAGAGATGACACCGAGCTTTATCCCCCGCTGGCGCGACTGCTGGGGGGCGAGGACCCGTTGGGCCCGATGAGTCGCACCCACCGGGAAATCACTCACCTGGGCCGCCTCTATCATCGCCGCGTGGAGGGACTGGGCGACCAGGGGCTGGATGCCCTGGAGCAGCGCGAGTTGCGCGGGCTCCTCTACGGTTTGGGCGCCATCCTCCAACTCCACTTCGCTCAAGAGGAGGAGCTCTTCGACGCGGTCTCCTGAGGACCTCGCGCTCCTTGGGTGGGCCCTGTCCCTCACGGGCGGATGGCGACCTTGATGACTCCGTCCGCGCGCTGGCCGAAGAGCTCGTACGCGTCGTGGATGTCCTTCAGCGCGAAGCGGTGCGTGAGCAGAGGCGTGAGGTCCACCCGCCCCGCCTGGATGATGGCCATCAACCGCCGCATGCGCTCCTTGCCTCCCGGGCAGAGCGTGGTGACGATGCGGTGGTCTCCGAGCCCCGCGGCGAAGGCGTCGTAGGGCAGTTGAAGCTTGCCGGAGTACACGCCCAGGCTGGAGAGCGTGCCGCCCGGACGCAGTGCGCGCAGGGCCGTCTCGAATGTCTGCGGGGTCCCCAGGGCTTCGATGGCCACGTCAGCCCCGCCGCCGGTCAACCGCCTCACTTCGGCCACCACGTCCTGGTTTCGATGGTCGAGCACCACGTCCACGCCCAGCTTGCGGGCGAAGGCCAGCCGGGACTCATCCCCATCGACGCCGATGACCAGCGCGGCGCCCATCAACCGGGCCCCCAGAGAGGCGCACAACCCGATGGGCCCCTGGGCGAGGACGACCACCGCGTCGCCGATTCGCACCCCGCCCGACTCGGCGCCGCTGAATCCCGTGGAGGCGATGTCCGCCAGCAGCAGCACCTGCTCGTCCGAAAGCCCCGCGGGCACCGGCGCGAGGTTGGCCTGCGCGAAGGGAATCCTGACGTACTCGGCCTGCGCGCCGGGCAGGGTATTGCCCAGACGCCAGCCTCCCATCGCCTCGTACCCCGAGCCGTGTCCGCATTGGGACAGGTGACCCGACAGGCATGCATGGCACTGGCCGCACGGCGTGATTGCGCCCACGAGGACGCGGTCCCCTGGCTGGTAGCCCTCGACGCCCGGGCCCAGTTCGTCGATGACACCCACCAGTTCGTGGCCGATGGTGAGGCCCGGCTTCACCGGGTACTCACCCCGGATGATGTGCAGGTCGGTTCCACAAATCGTCGTCAGGGTGACCCGGACGATGGCTTCTCCGACGCCCGCGCGTGGCTTCTCCACCTCTTCCAGCCCGAACCGCTGGCTCCCTCGAAAGACGGTTGCCTGCATCTCCCCTCCGTGGCCACGCATCTGGAATGCGCTTCCCAGCCAACTTCGGGACCCCGTCCTTCTCCTGCAAACGCGCCTGCCGGGATGTTCCCTGGCATGACTGACGGAGCGGCGGCTGCATGCTCCAAGGCGTGGAGGGATGTCCTCGGGGGAGCCGGGACTACGACACCGCGCTCCAGTAAGGCTTCATCGCCCGCCGGCTCGCGGCCAGCGCCTCCTTCGCGTCCGTGTGGACGTCGCCGGTGGGGAAGCTGTCGGAGCGTCCGGCGAGCACCTCGATGCAGGCATGCACGGACTGGGACAGGCCCTCCAGCGAGTAGCCCCCTTCGAGCAGCAGCACCAGCTTGCCGTCACAGACGCGCTCGGCGAGCGCGCGCATCGCGGAGCACATCGCGGCGAAGCCCCGCTCCGTGACGTCCATGCCGCCGATGGGGTCGTGCTGATGCGGGTCGAAGCCCGCGGACACCAGCACCAACTGGGGACGGTATGCCTCGGCCACCGGCAGGAGCAGCTCCTCGAAGAGCATCCCGTAGTCCGCGTCCGAGTTGCCGCCCGGAAGGCCCACGTTCACCGTGTAGCCCTCGCCCGCGCCCAGGCCCACCTCGGGCGTGGCGCCGGTGCCCGGGTAGTAGGGGAACTGGTGCACCGACTGGTACATCACGTCGCGGCGCCCCCAGAAGGCAGCCTGGGTGCCGTTGCCGTGGTGCACGTCCCAGTCGAGGACGAGGACGCGCTCAGCGCCGAGCCGACGTCCCGCCTCCGCCGCGATGGCCGCGTTGTTGAGGAGGCAGAAGCCCATGGCGCGGTCCGGCTCCGCATGGTGTCCGGGAGGACGCACCAGCGCGAAGGCGTTGCGAGCCTGTCCCGCCATGACGGCCTCCACGGCCTGCACCGAGGCGCCCGCGGCCAGCCTCGCCGCGTCCACGCTGTCCGCGGAGACGTGGGTGTCCGCGTCAATCTGGGCCCGCTGCCCGCTGAGTTTGCGCAGGCGCGCGAGCAGCTCCGGGGTGTGCACCGCCGCCAGCTCCGCGTCCGTCGCCGAGCGGGGAGACGCCATCACCGTGCCCCGCACCGGCGCGCGCGCCAGCACCCCGAGGATTCGCCGCAGGCGCTCGGGGGATTCGGGGTGGCCCTCTCCCGGGTCGTGCTGGAGGAAGAGGGGGTCGGTCAAGAGCAGGGTGGGCTTCATCGGGTATGACCTTACGCATCCTGACGTGGGGAAGTCAGGCTCCCGCCAGGCGGAGAGGCGGACGAGGGCTCCACGCCGGTCCTTGCCCTGTCGGTGTTTCCATTCCTACAGTGCCCCGCCTTGGCTCCGCGCTTCAAGAAACCCGGACTGCGCAGCATCCTGCTCGGCTCCTTCGCCGTGGTGCTGGCCCTCATCCTGGGGACGCTCTTCTTCGTCGTCCCCGCCCGGGTGGAGGACTTCCTGGAGACGCGCCTGACGAAGCACGGCGACGACAGGGCGGTCCAGGCCGCGCGCGACCTGGCGAACCAGTCCGTCTCCATGCTCCCGCCGCTCTTGGAGACGCTGCACGGCGGCGACGACGACTTCGCGCTCATCGCCGTGCTCGGCGCGGATGGCCGGATGCAGGCCGTCCACCCGCCTGGCGCGGAGACGTGGCTGCAGAAGAACCTCCGGGAGAAGCTGGAGGGGAGTCCTGGCGCGCCGCTGGATGGCGTCATCTTCGACAATGGCAACCGGGCGATTGTCCGCCCCGTGGTGCTTCGCGAGGGCCCGGGTCAGGTGCTGGTGGCGGTGAACTTCTCGTCCCTGGACGAGGTCGTCACCTCGCTGCGCCACGTCGTGCTGCTGGCGTTCGGCATCGGCCTGGCGCTGTTCCTCGTGGTGGCCTTCTTCATCTCCCGCGCGTTCATCCTCGTCCCGCTGGACGCGATGATGACCATGGCGCGGAGGCTCGCGGAGGCGGACCTCACCGGCCGCGTGGACGTGGGCTCGCGCGACGAGCTGGGCCTCTTGGCGGAGGCGCTCAACCGCATCGCCCAGAGCTGGCGCGACACGCTGGGCCGGGTGCGCGGCGTGTCGGACGTCGTCGCGGGCGTCATCGAGCAGATCCACCGCACGGGCACCACCGTGTCGTCCGGCGCCAGCACCGTCCAGGCCCGCGTGGAGGAGACGTCCTCCTCCATGGTGGAGATGATGGCCTCGCTGCGCGGAATCGCGGAGAACGTGGAGGTCCTCTACCAGAGCGCGGAGGAGAGCAGCTCCTCCATCATGGAGATGGCCGCCACCAACGACGAGGTGGCGGAGAACGTCACCGCGATGGCCGCCAGCGTGGAGGAGACCACCAGCGCGATTGAGGAGATGACCTTCTCCATCAAGGAGGTCGCCAAGAACATCCAGGAGCTGTCCGCCTCCACGGAGGAGACGTCCTCGGCCATCAGCCAGATGGATGCGGCCATCGGTCAGGTGGAGGCGAACGCGAAGGAGACGGCGCGCCTGTCCGAGCAGGTCTTCGACGACGCCCAGACGGGCGTGGAGGCGCTGCGCAAGACGCTCACCGGCATCGACCGCATCAAGGACACCAGCCGCGCGACGGCGGACGTCATCGACAGCCTGGGCCGGCGCATCTCCGAGATTGGCAACATCCTCAACGTCATCGACGACGTGGCCGAGCAGACCAACCTGCTCGCCCTCAACGCCGCCATCATCGCCGCGCAGGCCGGAGACCACGGCAAGGGCTTCGCCGTCGTGGCCGAGGAGATCAAAGACCTGGCCGAGCGCACCGGCGCGTCCACCAAGGAAATCGCGGAGCTCATCCGCAGCATCCAGGAGGAGAGCCGCAACGCCGTGGTGGTGATGAACCAGGGCGCGCGCAACGTGGACGAGGGCGTGCAACTGGGTCGCGAGGCGGAAGGGGCGCTGCGCAAAATCAACGACAGCACCCAGAAGTCCACGCAGATGGTGAAGGCCATTGCCCGCGCCACCGTGGAGCAGGCGCGGGGCAGCAAGCAGGTGACGGCCTCGATTCACCGCATCAGCGAGACGGTGCAGCAGATTTCCAAGGCCTCCAACGAGCAGGCCAAGGGCGGCGAGCAGATCATGAAGAGCGCGGAGAAGATGAAGGCGCTCACCGCCCACGTGCAGCGCAGCAGCCAGGAGCAGGCGCACGGCAGCAAGCAGATCACCCGCTCGATTGAGAGCATCAACGAGATGGTGACCCACCTGAACCGCGCCCAGAAGGAGCAGACCAAGGGCAGCGAGCAGGTCCTCAAGGCCGTGGAGACCATCAAGGGCGTGTCCGAGCACCAGACACGCTCCGTCAAGCAGCTCGAGGAGGCCATCGACAACCTCCAGCGGCAGGCGGAAATCCTTCGGGGCGAAGTGCGGCGCTTCCGCGTGTAGTTGTCGTGCGCGCCGCCCGCGAATGGCTTAGGACAGGGTCGGCATGCCGACAGAGCGACAGGTGTCCGAGCGCTGGGTGGTCTTCCTGATTGGCGCGGTCCAGTTCGTCAACATCCTGGACTTCGTGATGGTGATGCCGCTGGGCCCGGACTTCGGGAAGGGCCTGGGCATCGCCTCCTCCCATATCGGCACCATTGGCGGGGCCTACACCGCGGCGGCCAGCGTGGCGGGGCTCGCGGGTGGGTACTTCCTGGACCGGTTCGACCGGCGCAAGGCGCTGGCGGTGTCCATGCTGGGCCTGGTCATCGCCACGGCGGCGGGAGGACTCGCCACGGGGTTGTCCACGCTGCTCCTGGCGCGCGTCGTCGCGGGCATCTTCGGTGGGCCCGCCACGTCGCTGTCGCTGTCCATCATCGCGGACCTGATTCCGGTGGAGCGGCGGGGCAGGGCGCTGGGCGCGGTGATGGGGGCCTTCTCCGTCGCCTCGGTGGCGGGCGTGCCCATGGCGTTGAAGCTGGCCGAGCACGGCGGCTGGCGGCTGCCCTTCTTCGTGGTGGCGGGCCTGGGCCTGCTGGTGGCGCTGGGCGCCATCTTCTTCCTGCCGCCGGTGCGAGCGCACCTGATGGGCGGCCGCGGTCCGGTGCACACGGTGGGCGTGCTGGAGCTGCTGGGCCGCCGCGAGGTGCAGCTGTCGTACCTCATGACGGCGGTGGTGATGATGGCGGGCTTCGTCCTCATCCCCAACATCTCCGCCTACCTCCAGCAGAACCTGGGCTACCCCCGGGAATTGCTGTGGCTGCCGTACTTCGTCGGCGGCATCGTGAGCTTCGTCACCTTGAGGCTGTCGGGTCCGCTGGTGGACAGGCTCGGGGCCTTCAAAGTGGGAACGGCGGGCTCGGTGCTGCTCCTGTTCGCCACCTACGTGGGCTTCGTGCACTACCCGCACTGGCTGCCGATTCCGCTGCTCTTCGTGTTGTTCATGACGGCCATGGGCGTGCGCAACGTGTCCTACAACACGCTGACTTCGCGCGTGCCGGACAACCCGGTGCGCGCGCGCTTCATGTCGTTGCAGTCCGCCATCCAGCACATGGCCTCCGCCCTGGGGGCCTTCCTGAGCGCGCAGCTCCTGACGGACCTGCCGGACGGCACGCTGGGGGGAATGGGGCGGGTGGCCGCCGTGTCCATGGGCCTGTCGCTGCTGCTGCCGCCGGTGCTGTGGGTGGTGGAGCGCCAGGTCCGCTCCAAGGAGCAGGCCCGGGCGCTGGCGGTGCCTGCCAGTCAGGGCCTGGCCGTCCCCCTGTCGCCCCAGGCACACCCACACCAGTAGTGTATGGGTCCGCCAGGGGGCCCGGTTGCCCCCCGCCCGCGGTGACGGGCGGATGTCAGGATGTGTCGAGCGGTTGCGCCAGGGGGCCCGGGGCGCGATAAACCGGGCTGCTTCGGGAGCCCGTCAGGACATGTTCAACATCGGCGCAGGCGAAATGGTGCTCATCGCGGTGGCCGCGCTGCTCATCCTCGGGCCGCAGCGGTTGCCCGAGCTGGCGCGAGCCATCGGCAAGTTCATGCGGGAGTTCCGTCGCCAGACGGACGAGGTCCGCAACGTGGTGGAGCGTGAGTTCTACACCATGGACCACGAGCTGAACCGGGAGCCCACCCCTCCGGTGCGCCCGGGGACGGCCTTCGCGAACTCGCCCGCCCCCCAGGCCCTGCCGCCCGACGC
>NZ_JABXEM010000509.1:0-2340 GCF_013372595.1 Myxococcus sp. AM011 | reverse complement strand
CGTAGCCGTTGACGAGGACGTGGCCCGAAGGGATGCGAGCGAGATGCTCGCGGACGCGGGACGGCGGAAGGACGTCACCACCGGCGAGGACCTGGCGGACACCGGCAAGCGCAACGGGCTGAGTGGCGACCATCTGCTCGAAGAGAGCAGCGGTGAGCCAGAGGGAAGAGATTCCCTCGCGGACGAGCAGCGAGCCCAGCTCTTCCAAAGACAGCGAGTGAGGAGGAGCGAGGACGAGCTTGGAGCCGTGGAGGAGGGCGCCCCAGATTTCGAGGGTGGAGGCGTCGAAGGCGACGGGGGCGGCGTGGAGCCAGACGTCGGAGGCTCCGAAGGAGATGAAGGAAGAAGAGACGAGGCGAGTGACGCCGCGGTGAGGGACGCAGACACCCTTGGGCTCGCCCGTGGAGCCGGAGGTGAACATGACGTAGGCGAGGTCATCCCCCGTCACGGCACCTGCGAGAGGAGAAGAGGGCAGCCGCGCGATGCGAGAAGCCTCCTCATCGATGACGAGGAGGACGGCGCCGAAGGCCGGCAAGTCGTCGACGACGTCGGAGTGGGAGAGGACGACGCCCGCAGCGGACTCGCGAAGGACGAAGGCGAGACGCTCGGAAGGCCAGGCCTTGTCGAGAGGGACGTAGGCGGCCCCCGCCTTGAGGATGGCGAGGAGGGAGACGATGAGGTCCGCGGAGCGATCAAGGCGGACAGCGACGCGAGAGCCCGGAAGCACACCCAACGAGCGCAGGTAGTGAGCGAGCT
Organism: Myxococcus sp. AM011; assembly: GCF_013372595.1. NCBI lineage: Bacteria > Pseudomonadati > Myxococcota > Myxococcia > Myxococcales > Myxococcaceae > Myxococcus > Myxococcus sp. AM011. Next base: position 1,584 of record NZ_JABXEM010000509.1, on the reverse strand, counting down.
GGTTGGAGCGCGAGTCGAGCTGGGCGTAGGAGAGCGACTCCTCGCCGGAGACGACCGCTACAGCGTCGGGCGAGCGAGCAGCCTGCTGAGCGAAGAGGGAGTGAATGGACGCGTCGCGCGGGTAGGCGGACGTGGTGCCGGTCCACCCGGTGAGCACCTGCTGCTTCTCGGGGGCGGACAGCAGGGAAAGCGCGCTCAGCGATTGCTCGGGCTGAGAGACCGCGGCCTCGAGCAGCACGGAGAAGTGACGGAGCAGTCCCTGCATCGACTCCGCGTCGAAGAGGTCGGTGTTGTAGTTGAGAACACCCGACAGTTGCTCCGCCTCATCGAACAGGAGGCTGAAGTCATACTTCGAGGTGTTGATCTCCGCCTGAATCGGCTTGAGCACCAGTCCGGACAGCGCGAGTGACGCCTCGGGGGCGTTCTGGAGCGTCAGTGTGACCTGGAAAAGAGGGCTACGACTGAGGTCGCGCTGAGGCTGGAGTTCCTCGACGAGCTTCTCGAAGGGGACGTCCTGGTGCTCGTAGGCGGCCAGCGTGGACAGGCGCACCTGCTCCAGCAGTTCACGGAAGGACTGGCTGCGATTGATGCGAGCCCGGAAGACGAGCGTGTTGACGAAGAAACCGATGAGGCCTTCGGTTTCAGCGCGGTTGCGATTGGCGATGGGCGAGCCAACGGAGATGTCGTCCTGGCCCGAGTAACGAGAGAGCAGGAGCTGGAAGGACGCCAGCAGCACCATGAAGGGCGTGGCGCCCTCACGCTGGGCAAGGGTCCTCACTGCCTGCGTCAGTTCACGCGACAGCTCGATAGGCAGCACCGCGCCGCGATACGTCTGAACGGCGGGCCGAGGCCTGTCGGTGGGCAGCTCGAGCGAAGTAGCGGCCCCGGCGAGTTGGGTGCGCCACCAGTCGATTTCCGAGGCGAGGACGTCGCCCTGGAGCCACTGTCGCTGCCAGACGGAGAAGTCGGCGTACTGGATGGGCAGAGGCGCGAGCTGGGCGGCCTCGCCACCGGAGAACTGGCGGTAGAACGCCGCCAGCTCGCGGACCATGACGGCGATGGACCAACCGTCGGACGCGATGTGGTGGACGGTGACGAGCAGCAGATGCTGCGCCTCATCGAGGCGGACGAGCGACGTGCGGACGACGGGGCCACGAGCCAGGTCGAACGGACGCAGGGCTTCGGCCGAAGCCAGACGTTGGGCCTCTGCATCGCGCTCCTGCTCGGGCAAGGACGAGAGGTCGACGAGAGGCATCTCCAGCAGGAAGTCCTGCTGGATGAGCTGAACGGGCTGGCCTTCGTGAACGGAGAAGCGGGTGCGCAGGGCCTCGTGGCGCTGAGTCAGCGCACGGAGGGACTGGAGCAGCGGCTCCGAGTTGAGTGCGCCGGAGAGCTTGAGGACCCAGGGGATGTTGTAGGTGGACGTGCCGGGCTGGAGCTGGTCGAGGAACCAGAGGCGCTGCTGGGCGAAGGAGAGGGGTAGCGGCTGGGCACGGTCGACAGGGACGAGTGCCGGCTGGCGAGACGAGGAGCCGTGGAGCAGCTCCAGACGCTCGGAGAGAAGCGCGACGGTGGGAGAAGAGA
>NZ_JABXEM010000508.1:0-2355 GCF_013372595.1 Myxococcus sp. AM011 | reverse complement strand
GGCCTTGCCTGCCTGGGTCCGTCCTGGGGGCAGCGGTGGGTGTCCTGTGGCGTGCCCATCTCTGACCCTCGGGGCCGGGACGTGTCGCCTGGAGATTCCTGGGCCATGCGACGGCCGCCCTCAGGGCACGACTTCGCGGAGGCACCTCATGTCACTCAAGGAATACAAGCCCGGCAGCACCTTCCCCGGCACCATCGGCCGGACGTGGGAGCAGTCGTCTCCAGCGTGGCCTCAACCGCTGCGCGCGAAGGAAGGCTCGCCCAACGTCCTCTTCATCGTCCTGGACGACACGGGCTTCGGACACCTGGGTTGCTATGGCTCGCCCATCCACACGCCGAACCTGGACAAGCTGGCGAAGGGCGGCCTGCTCTACAGCAACATGCACACCACCGCGCTGTGCTCGCCCACGCGCTCGTGCATCCTCACCGGCCGCAACCACCACTCCAATGGCATGGCCACCATCACCGAGGTCTCCCTCGGCTACCCCGGCTACAACGGGACGATTCCGTTCGAGAACGGATTCGTCTCCGAGATGCTGTTGAAGCAGGGATACAACACGTATGCCCTGGGCAAGTGGCACCTGACGCCCGCGGAGCAGACGAGCGCGGCGGGGCCCTATGACCGCTGGCCGCTGGGCCGGGGCTTCGAGCGGTACTACGGCTTCCTCGGCGGCGACACGCACCAGTACTACCCGGACCTGGTCCACGACAACCACCCGGTGCTTCCGCCCCGGACGCCCGAGGAGGGCTACCACCTCACCGAGGACCTGGTGGACCACGCGGTGGACTTCATCGCGGACTCCAAGCAGGTGGCGCCGGACAAGCCCTTCTTCATGTACTTCTGCACGGGGGCCATGCACGCCCCCCACCACGTCCCCAGGGAGTGGTCCGACAGGTACAAGGGCCAGTTCGACGACGGCTGGGACGCGTATCGGAAGAAGGTGTACCAGCGTCAGCTCAAGCTCGGCGTCATCCCTCCGGGCACGCAGTTGTCCCGTCATGACCCGGACGTGGCGGAGTGGGACAGCCTGCCGCCCGAGGAGAAGCGGCTGTATGCGCGGATGATGGAGGTCTACGCGGGCTTCCTGGAGCACACGGACCATCACATCGGCCGGCTGCTGAAGTTCCTGGAGGAGAGCGGTGAGCTGGACAACACGCTCATCATGGTCATCTCCGACAACGGCGCGAGCGCCGAGGGCGGGCCCCATGGCTCCGTCAACGAGCTGAAGTTCTTCAACAACACGCCGGAGTCGCTGGAGCAGAACCTGGAGGCCCTGGACGAGCTGGGCGGGCCCAAGTACTTCAACCACTACTCGTGGGGCTGGGCGTGGGCCGGGGATACGCCGTTCCGCCGGTGGAAGCGCGAGGTGTATCGGGGTGGCACGACGGACCCGTTCATCGTCCACTGGCCCAAGGGCATCCGCGCGCGGGGAGAGGTCCGCACGCAGTACTGCCACGCCATCGACATGGTGCCCACGGTGCTGGACTGCCTGGGCCTGGAGCCGCCCCAGGACATCCGTGGCGTCACGCAGTCCGCGCTCGAGGGCGTCAGCTTCCGTCAATCGTTCGACGACGCCCGCGCGGAGAGCCACCACCACACGCAGTACTTCGAGATGTTCAGCAACCGCGCCATCTACCATGACGGCTGGCGAGCGGTGTGCCCCTTCCCCGGGCCCTCCTTCAAGGAGGCCGGTGAGGGGTTCGGCGAGTCGAAGCTCACCGAGGAGCGGCTGCGTCAGCTCGACGCGGAGGGGTGGGAGCTGTACCACGTGGCGGAGGACTGCTCGGAGACGAAGAACCTGGCCGCGCGGGAGCGAGGCAAGCTCATCGAGATGATTGCCCTCTGGTACGTGGAGGCGGGTCGCTACAAGGTCCTCCCGCTCGCGTCGCCGGACCGCGCCGTCTTCTCCGCCGAGCGGCCGCAGCTCACCAAGGACCGCAAGCGCTACGTCTACCGGCCCCACACTTCACCCGCGCCGGAGAACGTGGCGGTGCACGTGCTCAACCGGCCGCACTCCATCACCGCGAAGGTGGACGTGGATGGAGACGCGGAGGGCGTGCTGCTCAGTCACGGCGGGCTCACGGGCGGCTACACCTTCTTCATCCAGGGCCGGAAGCTGCACTACGTCTACAACTTCGTGGGCGAGCGGGAGTTCCACATCGAGTCGGCGGTGGAGGTGCCCACCGGCCGCACGGAGCTGCGCTTCGAGTTCGAGCCCACCGGTGAGCCGGACCTCGAGGCCGGCAAGGGCGCGCCGGGGCGGGGCAAGCTCTTCATCGACGGGGACCTGGTCGCCCAGAGCGACATCTCCTCGACGATGCCGCTGGTCATCAGCCTGGGGGAGGGGCTGACGTG
>NZ_JABXEM010000507.1:0-2375 GCF_013372595.1 Myxococcus sp. AM011 | reverse complement strand
ACCCCCAGCCGCCCCACCGACGGCGCGCGCAGGAAGCGGACCGCCCCCCAGAGCGCGGCGGGCACCGTACTCGCCGCGAGCAGATAGGTCGGATTGTTGGTGATGCAGACCAGGTAGCCGCTGAAGGTGAAGCAGAGGGCCGCGAAGAAGGCCCCGGCGCGAGGCACGTCGTACTGCCGCAGCAGCGCCCAGGTGCCGAGCAACGCCACGGGGTAGCAAGCGAGGATGGTGGCCTTCACCGCCACGCCGAGCGGCAGCAACAGGTGCAGCAGCGTCGTGGGGTGGAACGCGCCCGAGATGAAGATGCCCAGGAAGGACTGTCCGAAGCCATCGAAGGCGAACCACTCCGGCAAATCGAACACGGCCACCCGCGCGGCCCAGAAGGCCCGCATCGGATAGAAGGCGCGCAGCGTGTCACCGGCGATGAAGACGTCGCTCCAGAAGAACGCCCGGAAGAAGAACCCCACCGGCAGCAGCACCATCAGCGCGGGCAGCACCCAGGCCCGCCGCGTCCTCGGGTCGTCCACCACCTGCTTCGATTCGTCCGCCATCTCTTCAGCGTTCTTCGCATGCCGAGCGGGCTGACGGGTAGCCCGGACGGGGCACATCCCACGCAATCAGTGCGGCGGCGGTGGCGGGGAGTCCTCGTCCGCGGAGACCTGCTGCTCCACCTGTCTCCTCACCAGCCGCTTCGTCGCGACCTCCTCCTCCTCCGTCCGCTGCCGCCGCTTCACCAGCCCCTGGCTCTCATCCACGAACCAGAAGATGACCCGGTAGAAGGCGGCGATGACGGTGACGAGCAGCGCCGACAACAGCCACCGCAGCACCAGGCCCGGCCAGCCGCCCACCACCACGTCGATGGGATACGTCCCCGTGAGCGGCACCAACACGAAGGCCACGTAGTGCGACAGGCAGTAGGGACACGACACCAGGTAGCCCCACCACGTGTCCTTCCCGCCCAGCCGCTCACGCAGCGACGCGAAGATGCGCTCGCGGGCGATGGTCTGCGACACCCCCATCACCACCGCCGACACCGCGAAGAGCTGGAACAGGGTCCCCATTCCACCAAGGTGGCGATGACGCGCCCGGGCCGCGGACACGCGTCGCACAACCGCCACCTTGCTCGCCTGGATGCCTCCTCCGCTCCCACCCTTCCCCACTGTCAGCCGGGAAACAGTCGGAAGAGTCTTCGGATCACCCCCCTGTAAAAACGAAAGGGTCCTGCCCTTAAGCACCCTGACCCGGTGATGCAAACCCTTGTATTCACTGGGAAATGGTCCGCAAGTGCCGTGGCACATGCATTGCGAAGGACCCGTCCCGTGCCGCCGATGCGCGGCTCCCACCGGCCCCCTTCCCCGAGAGACGCCATGCAGGAAACCTCCCACTTCTCCTCCCCGGATTCCCTCTCCACGTACCTCTCGGAAATCAACAAGTACCCCCTGCTGACCCAGCCGCAGGAGCAGGAGCTGTCGCGCCGCTTCCGCAAGGGCGACCTGATGGCGGGCCACCAGCTCGTCACCGCCAACCTGCGCTTCGTGGTGAAGGTGTCCTACGAGTACCGCTCGTACGGCCTGAAGATGTCGGACCTCATCCAGGAGGCGAACATCGGCCTGATGAAGGCCGTGCAGAAGTTCGACCCGGACAAGGGCATCCGCCTCATCTCCTACGCGGTGTGGTGGATTCGCGCGTACATCCAGAACTGCATCCTGCGCAACTGGAGCCTGGTGAAGCTGGGCACGACGCAGGCGCAGCGCCGGCTGTTCTTCAGCCTGGCGCGCACCCGCCGCGAGCTGGAGCGCATGGGCGCCGGTGACGCGAGCATCGTCAACGCGGAGGAGATTGCCCGCAAGCTGAACGTGAAGGCCTCCGAGGTGCGCGAGATGGAGCAGCGCATGGGCGGCCGGGACTTGTCGCTCGACGCGCCCGTCGGCGAGGACGGCGACGCCACCCACCTGGACTTCGTGGAGTCCTCCGCAGCGTCCCACGAGGACGAGGTGGCCGACCGCCAGCAGGCGGGCCTCACCCGGGACCTGGTGCAGCGCGCCCTGCGCCGCCTGGACCCGCGCGAGCGCTTCATCATCGAGAACCGGGTGATGGGTGACGCGGAGATGACGCTCAGCGAGCTGGGTGAGCACTTCGGCTTCTCCCGCGAGCGCGCCCGTCAGCTCGAGATTCGCGCCAAGGACAAGCTCAAGGCGGAGCTGGCCCTGCTGATGGCCGACGCGGGCCTGGACGCCGCCTCGCTCTCCTGACCGCTCTTCACACCGACTTCCTCACCGGAAGTCGCTGACCTGCACCGAGTCCGCCTTTCGAAAGAAGGGCGGACTCATTCGTTTCCAGGTCCTACGTCCCCGGCCGGCCGCCCCCGGGTCCAC
>NZ_JABXEM010000506.1:0-2434 GCF_013372595.1 Myxococcus sp. AM011 | reverse complement strand
GCCGTGGGCGGCGCCGGACGCTGGGCCTGGGCGGGCACCGGCGTGGGCGGAGCAGCCGGAGGCGGCGCGGCGGCCCCCGTGGGCGCTCCCTTCTGCGCGAAGGCGGCGGAGCCGGGAATCGGGCGGGCATCGCCGGGCTTGGCGTCGAAGTTGTCCCACTTCGAGTCGGACGTGCCGCTGATGCCGGAGAAGCGCAGCGCGAAGTCGTCCGGGTTGGACGCCTGGCGGTGGGCCTCCTCGTAAGTCACCAGCCCCTGCCGAACCAGGCTCATCAACGACTGGTCGAAGGTCTGCATGCCGTACGAGTCGGTGCCCTGGGCGATGGCGTCGTGAATCTCCTTCGTCCGGTCCTTGTCCTCGATGAGCTCACGCACGCGCGCGGTGACTCGCAGCACTTCGACGGCGGCCACGCGGCCCTTGCCGTCCGCGCGCGGCACCAGGCGCTGGCTGACCACGCCCTTGAGCACGCTCGCGAGTTGGATGCGCACCTGCTTCTGCTGGTGCGGAGGGAAGGCTGAGACGATGCGGTTGACCGTCTCGGTCGCGTCCAGCGTGTGCAGCGTCGACATGACGAGGTGGCCCGTCTCCGCCGCGTGCAGCGCCGTTTCGATGGTCTCGTGGTCTCGCATTTCGCCCACGAGGATGACGTCCGGGTCCTGCCGCAGCGCGCTCTTGAGCGCCTGCGCGAAGCTCATCGTGTCCACGCCCACTTCGCGCTGGTTCACGATGGAGCGCTTGTCCCGGATGAGGAACTCGATGGGGTCCTCAATCGTCATGATGTGGCTGGTCTCGTTGGCGTTGATGTGGTCGATCATCGCCGCCAACGTCGTGGACTTGCCCGAGCCCGTCGTCCCCGTCACCAGGACCAGGCCGCGCTCCTCACCACAAATCTTCGCCAGCACCTGTGGCAACAACAGGTCCTGCATGGTCATCACCTTGAACGGGATGACACGCAGCACCGCGCCCACGGTGCCTCGCTGCTGGAAGACGTTCACGCGGAAGCGACCCAGGCCCGGAACGCCGTACGCCAGGTCCACCTCGTTGCTCGACTTGAACTTCTCCTTCTGGAACTCGTTCATGATGCCGAAGGCCATGCGCGCCACCTCCTCGGGAGGGAGGCGACGACCGTCCTTCAACGGCACCAGCGAGCCATCCACCCGGAACATGGGTGGCAGACCTGCCTTGAGATGAATGTCGGAGGCACCGCCGCGCAGGGCGATCTGCAGAATCTCATTCAGTTCCATGGGCGCCTGGAATCGTAGCAGACGCCCCCGCGCCGAAGCGACCGAGGGAAGCAGTGAGTCCCGGAAAACACCACGGCGGAGACCCTCGTGAGAGAGCCTCCGCCGTGGGAGACAACCGAGCGACCAACCTGAGCGGTTAGCGCTTGGAGAACTGGAACCGGCGACGCGCGCCCGGCTGACCGTACTTCTTGCGCTCGACCGCGCGAGCATCGCGGGTGAGGAAGCCGGCCTTCTTCAGCGCCGGACGGAACTCCGGGTTGAAGGCGCACAGGGCGCGGGCGATGCCGTGACGGATGGCACCGGCCTGACCGGAGAGACCGCCGCCGCGAACGTTCACGGTGACGTCGAGCTTCCCCTTCTGCTCGAGGATCTCGAGGGGCTGATTGAGCACCATCTTCGAGGTCTCACGACCGAAGTAGTCGTTGATCTCCCGACCGTTGACGGTGACCTGACCCGTGCCGGGACGGAGCCACACGCGGGCGGTGGCTTCCTTGCGGCGGCCGGTGGCGTAGAAACCGAGCTCTTGGTGAATGGGCATGGACGTTGTCTCCCTTACGCCTCGACCGCGAACGCGGCCGGCTTCTGGGCGGCGTGCGGGTGGGTGTCACCTGCGTAGACCTTCAGCTTCGTCATCATCTGCCGGCCCAGCGCGTTGCGGGGCATCATGCGACGCACGGCGTTGAGGATGACGTCCTCGGGGTGACGCTGACGGAGCTTCTCCAGGTTGGTGATCTTCAAGCCACCCGGGAAACCCGCACGGGAGTGCCGGTAGTAGAGCTTGTCCTGCTCCTTCGTTCCCGTCACCTTCACCTTGTCGGCGTTGATGACGATGACGTGGTCGCCCGTGTCGATGGACGGCGTGTAGATGGCCTTGTGCTTGCCCTTGAGGAGGGTGGCAATCTGGCTCGCCGCGCGGCCCAGCACCTTGTCGGACACGTCAACGACGTGCCACTGGCGCTTGATGTCCCCAGCCTTCGCGCTGTAGGTCTTCTGCGACATTTCTTGCACTCCAAACTTCTCGCGGCCGCCAGGTGCATGCCGGGGGACCGCTGAACGTGCCTAACCAACCGCAGGTCCGCCGTCGAAACTCCACGGAGGCCTGGAAAGGCCGACCCTCCTAGTCGGCATGGAGGATCAAGTCAAGGTTGGCGGGGCCTCGGCCCTGGAATGCTCGCCTGCCGCCCCCACCC
>NZ_JABXEM010000505.1:0-2457 GCF_013372595.1 Myxococcus sp. AM011 | reverse complement strand
GCCCGCGAGCGAGGTGCCCACCAGCAGCACGGCGAAGAGCCAGCCCGCGCGTGTCGCGCGATGCGGCGTGGTCAGGACTGCGGACTGCGAACCCATGGTTCCTCCGGAGGTACCAGCTGTTCTTCACGTGACGTGCCGACGTCATGCACGCCTGGAATCGAGGGGGGGTGCGGTCGAATGCCCACGGCTGGAACGCGACCCCCACGCGTCCCCGAGCCCACATGGTGTACCCGGAGCCACACTCCCGGTGGCCTCCGCGTCCTCACCTGGCGGTCGATGCCGCCACGCTATAGGAGGGGCCCGTGCCCAGGTCAACGCCCCAGGCCCTCGCCCTGGAAGACGCTAAGGTGGCCCGCGCATGGTGCCGCCTGTCCGTTTCGTCCTGATGCGTCCGCGCAACGCGGAGAACCTGGGTGCCGCGGCTCGGGCGCTGAAGAATTGTGGCCTCTCGGATTGGGTGTGGGTGACGCCCGAAGTGGAGGATTTGACGCCCGCGCGCCGGCTGGCGGTCCATGCCGAGGACGTTCTTGATGGAGCCCGCCGCGCCGACACGCTGGAGGAAGCCATCGCCGACTGCGTCTGGGTGGTGGGGACGAGTTCGCGCAAGGTGGAGGGCAAGCGACGGCTGCCGCCACGCGCGGTGGGCGAGGAGTTGGTGGCGCGCGCGACGCAGGGCACGGTGGCGCTCGTCTTCGGTGATGAGCGCAGCGGGCTCACCAACGCGGAGGTGGAGCGGTGCCATGACTTGTCCGCCGTGCCCACCGCGCCGGAGCAGCCGTCCATCAACCTGGCGCAGGCCGTGCTGCTGTATGCCTATGAGGTCCGCGTGGCCACGCTCTCGGAGCATGCGCCGCCGCCGGGTCCGCTGCCCGTGGCGGCCACGGACACGGAGCTGGCGCAGGTGGAGTCGACGCTGGGGAGCGTGCTCAGCTCGGGTGGGTTCCTCATCGACGAGCAGCCGGGACGCACGGCCTTGAGGGACTTGTTCGCGCCCCTGCGCCGCTCACGGCTCACGCGCAAGGAGGCGCGGCTGTGGCTGGCCGCGCTGCACACGCTGCGCAAGCGCGGCCCCTAGAGGGTGCGGGCGGAGCGACGGGGGCGTGCCGACGACGACGGGGGCGGGCCTCGGTGCTTGCGCGACAGGCGCACCGCGACCCACGCGAAGACGGCCGCGGCGATGACGAGCAGGGCCACCCAGTACCAGTAGCTGGGGCCGCTGGATTCCGCGGGGGACAGGGACATGTCCTGAGGCACCTGTGCCAGCGCCATGAACGGGACGACCAACGCGAGCAATGGGGTCAGGGGGAAGCGCATGAGTGTCCTCGTCAGGAGAACCTCTCCATCGAGCTCGGTGGCCACAAGCGCTCGCGCCCGCTGTCCCCCCGAGAAGAATCCCCAACGCTCGGGTGCTCGCTCCCTGAGCGGCTCACTTCGTGGGCTTGGGGCCGGTCAGCCGTGAGAGGAGCTTCGGGTCGTCCGGAAGGAGCCCGGCCGCGGGCAGCCGGAGGACGAGTTCCCGCCAGCGAGGGTCCGCGGCGTACGTGCGCTGGAGCAGCGGGAGGGCGGCGTCCACGCGGCCCACGCCGACGAGGGAGATGGCGTGCCAGAAGATCATCTCCGCGTTTCCGGGAGCGAGCCTCTCCGCCGAGGCGTAGGCGGCGAGAGCCCCGTCGGTGTCCTTGCGCTCCAGGGCGAGGTCTCCCTCGTTCATGAAGTTGTAGGCGCGCTGGAGGGTGACGAGGCGGCGGAGTTCCTTGAGGGGCTCCGGGTGGTCCTCGACGCGCAGGTCGAAGCGGCGGTCCATCCAGGGGCGGCCGGTGGACTTCGCGGAGACGACGATGAGGGCGGCGGACTGCTTGCCCCGGATGTCGCCGCCCTGGGCTTCGGCGGCTTCGAGCGCGGTGAGCATGCGCTCGGCGAGGTCGCCCTTGGCTTCGCGGTAGGCCTGGGACATGGCGGGCCAGACGGTGGCCTTGTCCATCATGTTGGCCTGGACGGAGAAGCCCTCGCCGACGACGTGGCCGGCCGCGGCGATGCAGCTCTTGCCGGTGTGCGCGGAGACGCGGCCCTGCGCGTCCACCATGGCGACCTGGCGCACGCTGTTGGCGGCGTCGGCGGCGAGCAGGCCGTTGAGGGCATCGGGCGCGCTGCGTCCCGCGCGCATGAGTTCGAGGCCCAGGCGGCCATAGGACGGGTCGACGAAGGACTGGGTGGCCACGGCGCCGACGCCGGCCTCGGCCCAGGGCACGGCGGAGCCCACGGAGAACCAGTGGGACTGGACGGCGACGCCCATGTCTCCCGTCACGGGGTCCCTGGCGACGATGGAGTACGTGTGGACGGGACGGCGCGGGGTGGAGGGAGGCTCGGCGGCCACGGCGGTGAGTGAGAGGAGGACGAGGCAGACGGCGAGTCGGGACATGGCGGCTCCTGCGGGCGAGGACGCGCAGGGTGGGCGAG
>NZ_JABXEM010000504.1:0-2513 GCF_013372595.1 Myxococcus sp. AM011 | reverse complement strand
CCGCCAGATCATTCGGAGTGAAGCCGTCATACGTAAGCCCAGGCCCTACATCCGCCTGGGCGCCGTTCCGGAGGGCCACGCCATAGCGCAGGCGCAGCGAGGCACGCTCGCGCACCTCCTCCGCCCGGGCGGACGGGGAGCCGACCAGCACCAACAGCAAGGGCGCCAGACGCGCCAGGATGGGAGCAAGGGGGCGTGGGGGCGTCAAAGCCCGGCGGAGTATAGAGAAAGCCGCGAGCACTCCCAAACCAGCCCCCACCGGGCCTCCAGAAAGCCCTCCAAGGTGCTTGACGGCAACCCCCTGGGTGGCGGGGGCTGGGGCGCGGGCGTGTTCTCACCCCGACGCGCGGATGGCTTCTTGCTGGAGTGGAGGGGCTTTGCTAAGCATCCTCACCGTCGGTAGCGCCTCGTCTAACCTCCGGGATTCACTCCAGAAACAATCGGGGTGTTGCCGTGAGGCGGGCGAGCGAACGCTGAGGAGCGCATACGCCCATGGGCACGCAACTGGTGATGTACGAAGAGGAGTTCACCAAGATCAACGCCGTTTGCGACCGGCTCACCAAGGACGCGAACGCGAAGGTGGTGTTCCTCGTCGACAAGAACGGGCAACTCATCTCCTCGGCCGGGCAGACGCAGAACATCGACACCACGTCCCTGGCCTCGCTGACGGCCGGCAACGTGGCGGCGATGGGCGGACTCGCCAAGCTGATCGGTGAGAACGAGTTCCCCAACCAGTTCCATGAGGGGGCGAAGGACTCGCTCTACATGACCATCGTCGGCAGCCGGGTCGTGCTGGTCGTCATCTTCGACAACCGCACCAGCCTCGGCCTCGTCCGCCTTCGCATCAAGAAGGCCAGCGACGAGCTCACGAAGATCTTCGAGAGTCTGGTGAAGAAGACGGACGCCCCGGGTGCCGGGTCGCCGTTCGCCGAGATCTCCGACGACGATATCGACAACCTCTTCAGCGAGTAACCCGGGAAGCCATGTCCTTCATCAACTACTCATCCCGCGAAATCAACTGCAAGATTGTCTATTACGGGCCGGGTCTCTGCGGGAAGACGACCAACCTCCAGTACATCTACAACAAGACGGCGGCCGAGACGAAGGGCAAGCTCATCTCCCTCTCCACCGAGACGGACCGCACGCTCTTCTTCGACTTCCTGCCGCTGTCGCTCGGTGAGATTCGCGGCTTCAAGACGCGCTTCCACCTCTACACGGTGCCCGGCCAGGTGTTCTACGACGCCAGCCGCAAGCTCATCCTCAAGGGCGTGGACGGCGTCGTGTTCGTGGCCGACAGTCAGATCGAGCGCATGGAGGCGAACATGGAGTCGCTCGAGAACCTGCGCATCAACCTGGCCGAGCAGGGCTACGACCTGAACAAGATTCCCTACGTCCTCCAGTACAACAAGCGGGACCTGCCCAACGCGGTGTCGATGGAGGAGATGCGCAAGGCCATCAACGCGCGCAACATCCCCGAGTACCAGGCCGTGGCGCCGACGGGCGTGGGCGTGTTCGACACGCTCAAGGCCGTGGCGAAGCTGGTGCTCACGGAGCTCAAGAAGGGCGGCTGAGCCGGGAGCAGCCGGGCAGTCAACTCCCGTACCGCGGGTGAGAAGACGCCCCGCGGTCAAGGGTGTTACAACCTGCTGCCGACGGGCCGGGCCGTCCGCCTCCTGAGGTCGCACAGTGCGTGTCGCATCCGCCACCCTTCGCCTCCTCGCGCTCGTGAGCGCCACCCTCTGTGGGGCGGCGCTCGCGCAGGAGTCGCGTTCCTCGGCGCCCGCCGCTGCCGCGAGCACTCCGGCGGCCTCCACCGAGGCAGACAGCACCGCGGATGAAGCCTTCAACGCGCGGGTGAAGACGCTGGAGGAGCAGGTCGTCGACTTGAAGGAGAAGATCTACCGCTCCAAGGCGCGGCTCCTGTTGCTGCAGGAGACGGTGCTGGGCGGAGACGTCACCACCGGCGCTCGCGCGCTCATCGTCCACAAGAACGAGATGGGCAGCTCCTTCATCCTGGAGTCGGTGACGTACGCGCTGGACGGCGCGCCCATCTTCACGCAGGTCGACATCCAGGGCGAAGAGCTGAGCAAGCGCGAGCAGTTCGAGGTCTTCAACGGGCGCATCGTCCCGGGACAGCACCAGCTCGCGGTGCGACTCGTCTATCGAGGCGGCGGCTTCGGCGTCTTCAGCTACCTGGAGGGCTACAAGTTCAAGGTGCAATCCAGCTACACCTTCAACGCGGAGCCAGGAAAGGTGTCCTCGGTGCGCGTGGTGGGCTTCGAGCAGGGCGGCCTCACGCTGGACATGAAGGACCGGCCCGCGGTGCGCTACGACATCGAGCTGTCGCGCGACTCGGCGCCCCGCATCGACGGCGAAGCGGGCGCAAGCCCTCCTGCCGCCACCTCCACTGAAGCGCGGTAGGGGCCCGCCGGTGAACGTGTCGCTTCGCGCTCTCGCCCTCGCGCTTGGCCTCGTGGGCGGCGCCTCCGCCTGGGCCGCCGAGCCCCCTCCCC
>NZ_JABXEM010000503.1:0-2551 GCF_013372595.1 Myxococcus sp. AM011 | reverse complement strand
AGGTGAAGGCGCGCACGTCGTCGCGGCTGCCGAGCTGCGTGCGCACCTCGCCGTCCGCGTCCATTTCCCAGCGGACGGTGCCGCGCGAGGCGTCCTCGGCGTCCCTCGGCATGGCCAGCCAGCGGTTACGGTTGAGGAAGGTGGCCACGGCGGCCATGAGGTTGAAGAGCTCGGCGGTGCGCTCGGAGGCCACCGTGAGGGTGAAGGCCAGGTCCACCGTGTACGCGGGGCGCCTGCGCACCAGCTCCGCGCCGGAGGGGCCCTGCACGACGTCCTCGTGCAAGACGTTGGTGGAGTAGCGACGACTCTCGCGCAGCGTGGGGCCTGACAGCACCACGGAGGGCAGCGCGGCCATGGCGATGACGTTGAGGCCGTCTGCCACCGTGTCGTCGTAGTCGACGGAGACGCTGGCGCTGACGTTGGCCACCACCTGCCGTTTCAACTCCTGCAGCAAGGTGCGCACGAGGCGGGTGAGGTCCGCTTCCTTCGCGACGCGTGGGCGCAGGTAGCGGTACGCGCCCGGAAGGACAGCGGCCTCGCCTGGGATGGGGCTGCCCTCCGCGGAGAGGTTGAACACCTCGACGTCGACGGTGCCCACCGCGTGGGCCGGAGTCCTCACGTCCGCGAAGTGAGTGCCCAACTCCACACGAAGCGACAGTACTTCGGCGGGCACTCCTCCCAGGCGCACGGCCACCCGCGCGGCGAAGCCAGTGCCGGCGAGGCGGAGAATGTCGCCGCCGCTGGTGGGCCCCGAGGAGGGCGTCACGGAGGTGAGGGAGGGGAGGGCCATTACGCGGGCCCTCCGAGGCCCAGCTCCTTCGCCACGCGCGCGAGGAAGCGGCGGCTGGCGCCCTGGCGAAACCGTGCGAAGGCTGGCCGCAGGAAGGGGCGCGCTGGCGTCTGCGTCACAATGACGCCGCGCCCCCTGCCGCTGTTACGCGACTCGCCGGCCAGGCCGGCCTGGCGCAGCAGCGCGAAGAGGAAGCGCCGCATCTTCGGCGTCATGGGGATGACGACGGGTGGGCCTCCGTACTCCTGGAGCTGCGCCACGTCGACGAGGGACTCGCCGTCCGGGCTCTTCGCCGAGCGGGACACGCCGATGAAGGCCTCGTCGCCCTCCACAACGACGGAGATGGAGTTGCGCAGCGCCGCAGAGACAAGGAGGGCCTTCGTTCCGTTGAAACCGGCGAGCTGGCGCGCCGCCAGCGTGAGGGGCGAAGGGGGGCGGAGCGGCTCTCCACCTGGTGCCTGCTGAGTGAGGCCCTGCACCACCTCCTTGCGCAGGGCGTGCGCCTCCTGGCGCAGGGCCGTCTGCATCGCCCCTTCAAGGCGCGACGAGCCCGCCGCCAGCAGTTGGCGGGCCCGTGCCCAGTCTCCGGTGCGCGAGACGGCCATGGACGCCTCAGCCCTGCTTGGCCCGCAGGTGGGGGACGTGCGAGTTGAGCCACTCCAGGGCCACGTTCGTGGCCTCACTCACCACCGCGCCGTGGCGGACGGACACCGAGGTGAGGGCCAGGGTGTGGGCGGCGGCTTCGACGTCCTCCGGCCGGCAGCCGTAGTGCTTGAGGCCCTCGGCGATGGGCCGCGCGGCGGGCAGGGTGCCGTAGCGCCAGGAGTGCAGCTCCAGGTTGCAGGTGTACGCCTCGGCCTCGTACTGGGCCCGAGCGGCGGGGCTGGTGAGGTAGGCCAGCTCGTAGCTGGGGCCCTCCTCGTCGTGCTGGACGACGTGCTGGTGCTCGTGGACGCACACCACCACCTGGGCCCACAAGTCCCAGCCCGACTTGGGCGTGCCCACCTCGAAGGGCAGGTAGAGGGTGCGGCCCACGGTGGTGGCGTACTTCTCCAGGAAGCGCTGCTTGTCGAGGATGCCCATGCGCCGAAGCACCTCGGCGGCGAGCTGCATCTCGAGGGAGTCGGCCTTGTTGGCTGTCTTGGTGCGCAGGCGCGTCTGCATGTGCTGATAGAAGGCCCACACCTCCGCAGGCTGGATGTCGCGCTGGAAGAGGGTGCCCACGCCGGGGAGGGACTGGAGGTAGCCCTTCACAGGACACCGCCTTCCTCGGCGCCCGCGTCCACGGTGCCAGCGTCGAAGGTGCCCGCGTCCACGGTGGTGGGCAGGCAGGTGTGGCCGGCGACGCCCTCCTCGTTGACGTAGGTGCAGGTGAAGGCCGCGCTGCTGTGCTCGCTGACCGCGTCACAGTCGGCCAGCACCTGCCAGTTGCCATCGCCGTTGCAGATTTCGGCGATGTTGCCGGCGCAGCGCGTGGACACCGGCGCGCACCCGTCCGGCGCGCGGCAGCGGGTGAGAAAGGCGGTGGCGAGAAGAGTGGTGAGAAGCAGTGCTTTCATGCGAGTCCTCGGGCCTGGGGCCTGTCGTTGAAGGTGACGAGAAGGAGGTTGCGGCGAGGCCTCCGGCGGTGGAGCCCGAAGCCCGTGGGGCGCGCCTCCGTGACGTACAGCCCGGGAGGCGTCCTCACGGCCTGCACGAGTGCGCCCATGACGTCGTAGAGGGCCCCCAGCCTGTCGCTGGGGCGGATGAGGGCGTCACCCG
>NZ_JABXEM010000502.1:0-2566 GCF_013372595.1 Myxococcus sp. AM011 | reverse complement strand
CCTCAGTGGTCACCCAAAACCGGCCAATGAAGGTCCCCTGAAAACCGGCCAAAGGGGAGGGCCGAGACGTTGACGCGCGGGTAGGACGTGGAGTCCGCCCGGGGAATGGGCAACGTCTTGAGCGACGAGAAGCAGCAGCAGGTCATCGCCCTGGGGCGGTTGGGTTGGAGCCTGAGACGTATCGAGGAAGTGACGGGGATACGTCGCGAGACGGCCAGCGGCTATCTGAAGGCCGCGGGAGTGGGCATCCGTCCACCGCGCCGGTGGGGCAAGGCAAAACCGGCCAATGAGGGGACCACCGAGGTGAGTCCGGCGAGCGAGCTGGAGGCCGCCGGAGCAAAACCGGCCAATGAAGGGACCACCGACTCGTCGCAGCGGAGCCGAGCGGGAGTCAGGACGCTGTCGGCGAGCATCGTCGCGCCGTACGTGGACCTGGTGCAGCAGCAGTTGAGGGTGGGCCGCAACGCGCGAGCCATCTACGAGGAGCTCGTCGACACGCAGGGCTACACGGGCAGCTACATCAGCGTGCGTCGCTTCGTGCGAGCGCTGCGAGACAGCCAGGGCCCGGAGGCCAAGGCCGTCATCCACACGGCGCCGGGCGAGGAGGCCCAGGTGGACTACGGGGAGGGGCCCATGGTGCGCCACCCGGAGACGGGGAAGTACCGGCGCACGCGCATGTTCGTCATGACGCTGGGCTACAGCCGCAAGTCGGTGCGGCTTTTGTGCTGGAAGTCCTCCAGTCGCATGTGGGCGCAGCTGCACGAGGAGTCCTTCCGCCGGCTCGGCGGCGTGGCACGCACGGTGGTGCTGGACAACCTGCGTGAGGGCGTGCTGGCGGCCGACGTGTACGAGCCGGCCCTCAATCCACTCTTCAGGGACGTGCTGGCCCACTACGGGGCCACGGCCCTGCCGGCTCGGGTCCGCCACCCGGACCGAAAGGGCAAGGTGGAGTCGGCGGTGGGCCACGCGCAGCGCACGCCGCTCAAGGGCCTGCGCTTCGAGGCGCTGGAGGCCGCCCAGGCCTACCTCGACGCGTGGGAGGCGAAGTGGGCGGACACCCGAATCCACGGCACCACCAAGCGCCAGGTGGCGGCCATGTTCTCCGAGGAGCGCCCGAGGCTGCTGGCCCTGCCGGTGGAGCCCTTCCGGTACTACGCCTACGGCGAGCGCGTGGTGCACCTGGACGGGCACGTCGAGGTGGACGGCGCGTACTACTCGGTGCCCCCGGGCCACATCGGCCGCAAGCTGCACGTGCAGTGGGACAGCCTCCACGTGCGACTGCTGCGGCCCGCCACGGGGCAACTGCTGCGGGAGCACACCCGCGCCCCTCGCGGCCACCACCGCACACGCGAAGAGGACAGGCCCTCCCACGCGCCGCGCACCACCGTGCAACTGCTCGAGCGTGCCGCCCGGGCTGGACGCAGCGTCGGCGCCCTCTGCACCGAGGTACACCGCCGCGAAGGTGAGACGGGCACTCGTCGCATCCTGGGCGTGCTGTCCCTGGCGAAGAAGCACGGCGCCGCCGCCCTCGACGACGCCTGCGAGGTGGCTCTCGAGGTGGGTGTCCCCTCCTACCGCTTCGTGCGCCGCTACCTCGAAAGACGCACTCCCACCCCCGTCACCCTGCGCCAGGTGGACCCGCTCATCCGCGAACTCACCCACTACCGCGACGTCATCGCCCGTCTCACCCAACCCACCCCTCATCCAGGAGACACCGAGACATGAATCTCGTCGAAATCACCCGCGCCCTCACCACCTTGCGACTGTCCGGCATGGCCCAGGCGGTGGAGGCCCGCATCCTCCAAGCCCAAGCAGAGAAGCTCGCTCCGCTCGACTTCCTCTCCGCCCTCGTCAACGACGAGCTGACACGACGCAGCGACGGCTTCATCCAGCGCAGGCTCAAGCAAGGCGCCTTCCGCGACGCGGCCAAGAAGCTCGATGGCTTCGATTTCGACTTCAACAAGAAGATGAATCGCCGCCTCGTCTTCGAACTGGCCACCGGCGCATTCGTCGAGCGGCGCGAGGACGCGCTCTTCCTCGGCCCTCCGGGCACCGGCAAGAGTCACATCGCCCAGGCCCTCGGCCGCGCCGTCATCCAGTCCCAGGGCCACCGCGTCCTCTACCGCGAGGCCCACCACCTGCTCGAGGAGCTGGCCGAGTCCAGCCTCGAGGGCACCCGACGCCAGAAGCTCGATGCACTCACCAGCGCCCCGCTGCTCATCATTGACGACCTCGGTATGCGCAAGCTGCCAGCCACCGCCGCCGAGGACCTGCTCGAGCTCATCATGCGTCGTTACGAGAGGGCCTCGACCCTCATCACCTCCAACCGGCCGGTAGAGGACTGGGGCAAGCTCCTGGGTGACAACGCCGCCGTGGCCGCGATGCTGGACCGCCTGCTGCACCATGCCCACGTCGTCCAGTTCGGCCCTCGGAGCTGGCGCACCAAGGGCGCCATGGAGTTGCGGACCTCCGAGTCCGCGGGGTAGGAGTCCTCCTGTCTCGGTCCTCTTCCTTTGGCCGGTTTTGAAGGGACTCTCTTTGGCCGGTTTTCACGTGACCATTGAGG
>NZ_JABXEM010000501.1:0-2568 GCF_013372595.1 Myxococcus sp. AM011 | reverse complement strand
CCAACGGCAAGCTCGACAGGAAGGCGCTCCCGCCTCCCGACTTCGCCGCCGCCACTTCTGGCGACGACTTCGATCCACCTTCCACTCCTACCCAGACGCGTCTTGCCTCCATCTTCGCCGACGTCCTTGGCCTGGAGCGCGTCAGCGTCCACGGCGACTTCTTCGAGTTGGGCGGCCACTCCCTCCTCGCCACCCAGGTCGTCTCCCGCATCCGCTCTACCTTCGACGTTGAGTTGCCCCTCGGTGAGCTCTTCTCCTCTCCCACCGTCGCGCTTCTCTCCGAGCGGCTGGAGTTGCTCCACGGCTCCTCGTCTCGCCAGCCGGCACTCGTCCCTGTCGACCGCGCACAGCCGCTGCCCCTCTCCTTCGCCCAGCAGCGTCTCTGGTTCCTCGACCAGCTCGATCCTGGCGCGTCCACCTTCAACATCCCCTGGGCTCTCAAGCTCACCGGCAATCTCCACACGGAGGCCCTGCGTCAGTCCTTCAACGCGCTGATTGAGCGGCACGAGGTGCTTCGCACCCACTTCGCCATGCACGAAGGGCAGCCCGTCCAGCGCATCCAGTCCGATGTCCGACTGGCGCTGCCTGTCGTCGACCTGCGCGCCCTGGACTCCTCCTCTCGCGACGCCGAAGCCCAGCGGCTCATGCGCGAGGAAGCGATTCACTCCTTCGACATGTCTCGTGGCCCGCTGGTGCACGCCACCCTCGTGCGCCTCGCCGATGACGAGTACCTGCTGCTCGTCACCAATCACCACATCGTCTCGGATGGGTGGTCTGTCAGCGTCATCGTCCGCGAGCTGGCGGCCTTCTACCGACAGTTCTCTGGCGGCGAGGCCGCGCAACTCTCACCGCTGCCCATCCAGTACGCCGACTTCTCCGTCTGGCAGCGCCAGTGGCTCCAGGGCGAGGCGCTCGACGCCCAGCTCGACTGGTGGCGCGCGAATCTGTCCGGAGCGTCGCTGCAACTGGAGCTCCCCTCGGACTTTCCGCGTCCGCTGGTGCAGGGCTTCCAGGGCGCACGGGTCGAACGGATGCTCCCGCGTGAGCTGGTCGACTCGCTCAACGCAATGTGCCGCCAGGAGGGCACCACGCTCTTCATGGCGTTGGTCGCCGGCTTCCAGGTCGTCCTGTCCCGCTACTCGGGACAGCAGGACTTCGTCATCGGCACCGACATCGCCAACCGCAACCGCGCGGAGACCGAAGGCCTCATCGGCTTCTTCATCAACCAGCTCGCCCTGCGGGCGCGACTGGGCGGCAACCCATCCTTCCGTGAGCTGCTGGAGCGCGTGAAGGCGGACACGCTGGGCGCCTATGCGCACCAGGATCTGCCGTTCGAGGAGTTGGTCAAGGCCATCAACCCCGAGCGCGGTCTCGGCTTCGCGCCGCTCTTCCAGGTCAAGCTGGTGCTCCAGAACCAGCCGGACGAGGAGCTGAAGGTCCAGGGTCTCACGTTCCGCCCGCTGAGCAGCGAGACGGGAACAGCACGGCTCGACATCACCCTCGCCCTCCAGGAGACAGCACGGGGCCTGGGTTGCAGCGTCGAGTACCGCACCGACCTCTTCACCTCGGACACCATCAACGGACTGCTGAGCCACCTGAGCACGGTCCTCGAAGCGGCGGCGGCCCAGCCCCAGGCGCCCGTCTCCACGCTGCCGCTGATGCAGCGGGACGAGCAGCAACGGGTGCTCGTCGAGTGGAACAACACGGCGCGGGACTTCCCCCGCGAGTCCACCGCGCACGCGTTGTTCGAGGCCCAGGCCGCGCGCACGCCAGACGCCACCGCCCTGCGCTTCGAGGGCGAGTCGCTCACCTACGCGCAGCTCGACGCTCGCGCCAACCGCCTCGCGAACCACCTGCGCTCGCTCGGAATCAGGGCCGAGGTCCCCGTCGCGCTCTGCCTTGAGCGCTCGCTGGACCTCGTCGTCTCCATCCTCGCCATCCTCAAGGCTGGCGGAGCCTGGGTCCCGCTCGATCCTTCGTACCCCGTCGAGCGTCTCTCCTTCATGCTCCGTGACTGCGCCGCTCCCGTGCTCGTCACGACGGAGGACATCGCCGACGAGCTGCCCACCAGCGCGCAACAACTCGTGTTGCTCGACGTCGACGCGAGCTTCATCGCGACGCAGCCCGAGTCCGCTCCGGTCTCCGGCACCTCCGCCGACAACCTCGCCTACGTCATCTACACCTCCGGCTCCACCGGCACTCCCAAGGGCACCCTCCTCCAGCACCGCGGCCTCTCCAACACCGCCCTCACCGCCGGACGCGCCCACGGCTTCACCCCCACCTCCCGCGTCCTCCAGTACGCCGCCTTCGGCTTCGACGCCTCCGTCGCCGAAATCTTCGGCGCTCTCCTCGCCGGCTCCACCCTCGTCCTCGCTCCTCGCGAGCGCCTCCTCCCGGGCGCTCCTCTGCGCGACTTGCTCCGCGACGAGTCCATCTCCGCCGTCACCCTCACTCCCTCCGTCCTCGCCCAGATGCGCCCCGAGGACCTCCCCTCCCTCCAAACCCTCATCTCCGCCGGTGAGGCCTGCTCTCCCGAGCTCATCCAGCGCTGGGGCTCCCGCCTCCGCC
>NZ_JABXEM010000500.1:0-2603 GCF_013372595.1 Myxococcus sp. AM011 | reverse complement strand
GCGCGCGCGAGGACGTCACGGACTCGGCGGAAGCAGCGCTCGAGGCCGAGGCCTGTGCCGAGGAACTCCCGTTCGACCCGAAGCCACGCGGCCCCGGCGACCACACCGAGCCCGGGCCCCACGTCGTGGGCGCGCTGATGCCCTCCGTGTCCACGCGGCTCCAGTCGAGCAGCAGGCTGCGGTGCGCGTGCTCCACCGCGCGATGGGCCGGAGGCGGCTCCACGAGGAAGGACGAGCCCTCGGCCACCGCGGGCGGCAGCGTGGGCGCGTCACCATCCATATCCGCCGGGTCCTCGGCTACGGGACCCTGACGCTTGGGACGCGCGTGGAAGACGACGACTTCGGCGGGCATCGCCGGCGTGGGAGCGAGGTGCTCCTCGGGCGGCGCCGTGACGGGCTCCTCCTCCACCCCCGCGGGCGGCGCGAGCACGCTGGGCGGCATGACGCGCACGGCGGGCGGCTCCGGGGCCACGGGCTCGACGGCGACGGGCGGCTCGGGCTCCACGGGCGCGGCGACCGGGGCCTGGGGCACGGGCTCCACGGGTGCGCTCACCGGCGGGGCCGCGTTGAGCCACTGCTCGATGCCGGGCTTGCTGCTCTGCACCGGCTCCAGCGGCGCGTTGCCCAGCTCGCGGATGAGGCCCTCGAAGTACAGCTTGCTGATGATGCCCAGCGCGGCCAGGTCCTCGAAGTCCGAGTCCTCCACCACGCGGCTCAGCGCGCGCTTGCCGTCGAACAGGCGCAACAGCCCGTTCACCTCGTCCGGAATCTCGGAGAGGCGGTCGGCGAGCTGGTGGTAGTCAATCTCGAACACCGTCTCCAGCGGAGGCAGCTGCTCGAGCATGCGCCCCCACTCGTCCAGGCGCCGCATGCCCTCCATCAACAGGCCCTGCGTGGAGATTTCGATGCGCTCGGGCCTGTCCAGCGAGGTGAACTGGACGTCGAACTGACCCTCGAACGTATTGAGCAGCCGGTAGAAGGCGTTCTCGCCCTTGAGCCGGCCCAGCTCCGCGTCGATGACGCGACCTTCCTTGAAGTAGACGGTGCCGGTGCGCTCGCCCTGGATGGAGATGACGCCCGTCTTGCGGCCAATCTCGAACGTCTGGACCAGGTCCACCACGCCCATGTCGGCGAGGCTGCCGGCGAAGCCACCCTTCGTCGTCTCCCGCTTTTCGATCCTCTCCTTCTCCGCCTTCTGGAGGATCATCTTCACGCGGGTGACGATCTCTTTGATGTAGATCGGCTTGGTCAGGTAGTCGTCGCCGCCGAGCTCCAGGCCGCGCACCTTGAACTCGACCGACTTCTGGCTCGTCAGGAAGACGAACGGGATGAACTTGAAGCGGTCATCCGACTTGAGCGTCTTGCACAGCTCGAAGCCGTCCATCTCCGGCATCTTGGTGTCCGCGAGCACCAAATCCGGTGGGCTGATCTGCACCTTCTCGATGGCGTCCTTGCCGTGGATGGCCGTCGTCACGGAGAAGCCGGCCTTCTTCAGGCTGACCTCCATCACGCGAAGACTCTTCGCGTCCCCATCCACCAGGAGCAGGTGCTGCTTGGCCACGTTACTTGCCTTTCATCACGGAGGACGATTCGCGGAAGAGCCCGGCGCGGGGGAGCATCCTGCCCGCTTTCCAGGCATGTCAATGGGTTGGAGCCCCGGGGAAGCTGACCGCCCCCCGATCAACCAGGGGGTGCGAGCAGGCCCCGGAGGGTAGCGCGAGCCCCCGGCCGAGGCTCCCATCCGCCGGGGTACGATGTGGGGCGCCGGAGGCGGCCTCAGCGGAAGAATCCCCCCTTCTTGGGTGGGTTCTTCTTCCGCATGTCGATGAGCCGCAGCTCCTGGTTCGCCTCCAGGTGCTTGGAGTTGGAGCGCACCGCGTCGCGGAAGTGGCGCTCCGCACGGTCCATGTCGCCCTCCACGCGGGCGATGACGCCCAGTTGGTAGTGGGCCCTGTCACAGTTCGGGTCGGTGCGGACCGCATCCGCCATCATCTGCTTGGCCTTGGCCATGTCCGCCTTGCGCGAGGGGTCCATGTAGATGGCCCAGGCGCGCGCGGCCAGGTAGGTCGCCTTGGGGTCCAGCGCGTAGGCTCGCTCGTAGTGGTCCGACGCGGTGAGGAAGTCGCGCTTGCGGAAGTACACCTCGCCCATCTTGTAGAGGTCGTCGGGGCTGCTCTCCGGCCGGCCCGGAGCGGGGCGGGACGACGAGGACGACGAGCCCTGGGAGGGGGGAGCCCTGGGCAGGGACTGCTGGGCCTGGAGGTTCTGGATGTAGGCCTTGCGGCGGGCGTCGTCGTAGAGGACCTCGTAGGCCTCGCGGATGCCCTCGAAGACGGAGGTGATCTTCTGCGCGAGGTGCGGCAGCGTCGGTGGCAGGCGGTCCGGGTGGAAGACCTTGGCCAGGCTGAGGAACGCGGACTTGACGTGGTCCCTCGTGGCGTCCTGGGGGACGCCCAGCACGTAGAAGTGGTCCTTGCGGGCCTGGATGTCGGCGAAGCGCTGTTCGATCTGCTGGGCGTGGCGCGCCTCGTCCGGCTTGGGGGGCTCGGTGGGAGCGGCCGGGGTGGCGGTGGGGCCGGGCTCCGCCCCGGGCGTGGCGGTGG